>NZ_JAHXBZ010000001.1:531130-770588 GCF_019448275.1 Streptococcus humanilactis
CCTGTCTTCAATTCAAACCCGAACTTCCCTTCTCTTCTGAGTTTTTAGAAAAGTTCTCCGCTCGTGTTCAAATCAAAACACACGCTCTACCTTTCTTTTTTTATTTTTATATTTCATAGCTAGGAAAAATCGGATTCAATCATGACTCCGATAAGCCTACTTCTTTTTTATTTCAAACAGTTATTGATAAATTGACAATAGTTTTTAATCTTTTAAGATAAATCTTTGATTAGAAGAAACGGTCATTCTCTATCTTATTACTCTATTCTTTGACTTCTGACACAGTATGTTAGCCCAAGAAAAACGGTCTAATATTTTTGCAAATTCATAGGCTAAAACAGCTGTTACTAAGAGATACGGAAGAGAATCTAAACCTAGCCCAGTGAAACCTATTACTAATCCGGTTGCAGACCAGGGAGCCCTCAAGGTCACAGACAAAAAGCAAACAGATCCCAAAAGCAAAATGCTTGGCTGGCTGTCGAAACCTAAAATCATGCCCAAGAGAGCAGCTCCAGCCATCCCCAAGGCAAAAGATGGCGTAAGGGTACCACCATAGGCCCCTGCCCACAGAGTAATAAGAACGACCATTGCTTTTAGGATAAACAAGAGGAACACTGTTTTGCCATTGCTACCATTCAATACTTCCTGAGCCATCATACGTCCATTTCCAAGTAGATGTGGAAAATAACTTGCCAACCCAGCAAGAAAAAGAAAAGCTGTAGGCAATGTGAGAAGTACTCGTTTATCTTTTATCCTGTTTGAAGACACTTCTTTACTCAAGCGGCCAAAAAGCCAAGCTAGTGGGCTTAAGAAAAGAAGTAATAAGGGAATAATCCATATTTCCTTTAATGACCATGTAATGGCTGGAATATGGTAGAGAGCCTGATCTGAAATAACCCAGCCTGCTATATAGGTTGAGACATAGGTAGTCAAACCGACTAAGATAAATCGTTTAATAGATAGAGCAATTCCTAGAGTTTCAAAAACAAAGAAGACACTTGTTAATGGAACCTGATAGACAGCTGCTAAACCAGCACCAGCACCACAAGCAAGGAGAAAGATTTGATCCTTCTTAGAGAGAAAACATATTTTTCCAATTGGTCCTGCAAATAGAGTTCCAATCTCTCGTGGCGCAGCTTCTTTACCAACAGGTGCTCCCCCTCCAACTGCAATAATCTGCCAAATTGAATGAAATAGCTGTTTTAAAAAATGAAGTTTGTATTGTGAACTCTCATCCTTCATCTGTACTTTAATGGAAAAAATCTGTGATTCTTTTTGCAAGAAATACCAGACCAAGGATGAGCTGACACCCACGATTATTAAACTTAATCCTATCCGCGATGAGGAAACTCCATCTGTCAAGAATACAGTTTGATGCTCTGATTGACCAACAGCTATCCCCTCTATTATCTTTAAAAGATAATGTAGAAAAATACCAGATAAACCTGAAACTATTCCTTGCAAAATGACTGCTAGGAATAATTTAAAATTATAAGGGATTTTCTGAAAAATACTCCTCAATTCTTTTAACATAGTAATAATTCAGCAAAAACGGCTTTAAGCAAGCCTTTAAAATCACCTTTAACACACTCAGTCACTTCTATAACCTCTCCGTGGTTAATCTCTTCTTTGAAACCAGTAGTATAGTTAGTAATACATAAACTTCCTAGAAGTTTCAAACCTAAGTAGGCTACAACAATAACTTCAGGAGCAGTTGACATTCCGACCACATCTGTTCCAAGCATCTTATAGGTACGAATTTCTACTCGTGTTCAAATCCAAACACGCGCTCTACCTTTCTGTTTATACTCTTCGAAAATCTCTTCAAACCACGTCAACGTCGCCTTGCCGTAGGTATGGTTACTGACTTCGTCAGTTCTATCCACAACCTCAAAACAGTGTTTTGAGCTGACTTCGTCAGTTATATCTACAACCTCAAAGCAGTGCTTTGAGCAGCCTGCGGCTAGTTTCCTAGTTTGCTCTTTGATTTTCATTGAGTATTCATTTTGTTCTTTCACAGAGAGCTACCTGAGTTCTATTCAAGCTCAGGTAGTACTTTCTTATAAACTAGACAAACTAACTGTCATTGTACCATCATATTACAAGACATCATCGTCACTCACCTTGGAATTCAATGTCGTACCCCAATGAGTGATTTTTCTATGTGGTTGGGCGAGAAGAGGTCTGTTATCATAGATTGTTTGCCATCTATTCCAGATAAGACCTGTTCTCTTTTCGATCTTAATTCGCAGATTTCTCATATTTTCTTTAATTGGGAGGTTGAGGACAAAACCTGCAGTCTGATTACGTCCATTTCCTTCCCAAGAATGACTGCGAACAACTGAATGACCATTTTTATCTACTGTAACTTCTTCCCAAGTTATAGAATAGCGTGCAATGTAAGCTCCACTATGCTGAATAGTTAGGGTTTTATCTTTTACAGGAGTGTAATTTAACACTTGTACTGGCTTAGAAGTTGGTGGTGTTACAGTATTCTTAGCTATAAATCGAAATACTTCTACTTCAGCAAGACTGAGAGCTTGATTTTTTTGACGTAGCTGAATGCGAACACGGCGGCCCAACTTGCCATCCAACTGAAGATCTAAACGATTTCCTTCTAAACGAGAAACATACTTTCTAGTAACTTCTGTCCCTTTTTCATCATATAAAATCACATCAAAATCTGCCAAACGTTTGGAAAGCTCGCCATCTCCACGATTATAAAGACGGACAAGTCCTACCTGTTCTGTACGACCTAAATCAACTTCCCACCAAGGCTGATTTTCAAATTTTGTATGAGTAATTGATTGCTGGCTGTAGTTACTATTGGTATTTCCATCTAGAGCACGACTAGCATCTCCTCCAAACTCAGTAGAGCTTTGGCGTGCTTGCTTTTTCCATGCGATATTCTCAGCACGCAAGACTTGAACTTCTGCGAGACTGAGAGCATTGTAACCATCTAACTCAATACGGACAAAACGAGCTTTTTTATAGTCAATTGCAATTTGTGCAGAGATATCTTTCAGAGATGCAATGCGCTTTCTGTCAATTTCTTTCCCAGAACTATCTAAAAGAATCACATTAAAATTGGTAAGCCTATCCTGAGCAGTATCTGTTCGATTATAGATATTGATTTGACGAATCGTTTCTTCCTTATCTAAATCGACTTGCCACCAAGGTTTAGATTGAAACTCTGTATGCGTTACAGAATGATGAGCATAATTCCCATCAACTTTTCCATCTACAGCCCTTCTAGCGTCACCTCCAAAAGCTGTCGAACTTTGGGTAACCCGTTTCCCTAGAGCTATATTTTCAAGAGGTTCAGCGCTTGGTTGACTAGATGACAGAGGGAGTTGTTGTTTCTTAAAGAAAGAAATTTTTTCCAGTTTTGGATCACGGTAACCCTGCTTGTCCAATGTTGTTCGTTTTCCAATATTAAAGTTTGGAATATCATTCATGCGACTTTCAAAATAGCCACGCGAACGGTGTTTAACATTGGCGCTTCCTGTAGATGTCACCACATCACTATCATTTTGTAGCACAGATGTAACCACATTGTCGTTATCCACTACATAATGTTTAATTTTTCCATTTACAGCAAGTTTCCGACTTTCTAGTCCTACATCCCAGAAACCATTTTTGGCATTCCAGATTGTTCTTGAAGTAATGACCTTAGGCGCATTAAATGTTGTCACTTTTTTCAAAACATTGTTATAAAAAGTAGGATATTTCTGATAGGCTTCAACTGCTGCTATTTGAGCTAAGTAACCTCCTAGCGAATGACCTGTCATATACAGATTGGTAATGCTGGAATCCTGCGCCAATTCTTTTACCACATTACGGATATCATCCGCTTGTGCAGGTTTATTTCCTCCTAGCAAGGTCAAGTCCGTTCTCAAATCTTTGGCATCATTCAGTCTTGTCCCACGTATAGCCAACATTTGAACAGTATTGTCTTTTAAATAAGGAAAATCACTCTTAGTTTCAAATAGATAAGCATCCAAACCACTAGCTGTATGGTAAGCTTTTTTCATCTTCCAAAACGGGGCCAACTCATTGTGCATCATCTTATATTCTTGACGATTCAAGTAGAGACTCGGAAATGGATTTTTATGATCTAGAATTTTTTCGATATAGTCATCATCACGATAGGATAACTCCATAAAGAGAAGAGCATCTCGATCTGTAACATACCATTGTTTCTTATTATCATCTTCCCCATCTGCTAATCCGTCTCCATCACTGTCTGCCAGTAATGGATGACTGTTATATCCTAAATAGTCCTTACCATCTTTACGATAAACATAAAGCTCATCCTTATTTTTGATACCATCCTGATCATCATCACCTTCCAAATCAAGGACCTTTTCACCATAAAGAGAATTGTCAAGTAAATCATTTTCTGAGTGCAGTTCTCCTTTTGAGATTTTCAAGAGATCTTCTGCTGTCACAGGACGAGAAGTTGTAGACTCATCCTTTACATTTTCCTCTCTATTCACTTCTTCAGGAACTAGAGCAGGCTCTGTTTTATGGGATTCCAGCTTTTCTTCTTCCTTCTGATTTTTAAGGACTTCTTTTGTTTCCGGAGCTGGTTGGATAACTGCTACTCTTTCCTCTATAAGAGGCGTTTCCTGTTTTTTATCAGTATTTTCTAGTTTTGTCGGACTATCCGTTGCATTTACTACTAGAGGAGTTTCGTTTTTCACAACTGGACTTCCTTCATTGGCAGAAATTCCTGTCGGTGCTAAAAAAGCAAAACCAACTGCAACAGATACAACTCCGATACTTAATTTTTTTATGCCAAAACGCATTATTCGTTGACCGATTTTCATTCTTTTCTAACTTTCTTTTATTTTCCCCTATTTACCAATAATTGATAAATAAGCATGTGATAAATTTTTACTAAAGATATAGTAGTTGATTGGATTTTTGTTCATCTTTTAATCACAACAAACCCAATCTTCTCTACTGAAGACGATGAGAACTCCCCCTTTCTAGTCTAATACCATCACCAATTTTTTTACAATTCAGCAAGAATCGCTTTAAGCAAGCCTTTAAAGTCGCCTTTAACACGTTCAGTCACTTCTACAACTTCTTCGTGGTTGAGTTCTTCTTGGAAACCTGCAGCATGGTTAGTAATACATGAAATACCGAGAACTTTCAAACCTGAGTGAGCTGCCACAATAACTTCAGGAACAGTCGACATACCAACTGCATCTGCTCCAAGTGTCTTATAGGCACGAATCTCTGCTGGTGTTTCATAAGTTGGACCAGTTACACCGATATAGACACCTTCATCAAGCTTGATACCAAGTTTTTTAGCAACTTCATGTGCAGTAGCACGGTATTCTGGTGTGTAGGCCTTAGACATATCTGGGAAACGAGGACCAAAGTCATCCAAGTTTTCACCCATCAATGGGTTTTGACCTGTCATGTTGATATGGTCTGAGATAGCCATCAAAGTACCAGGCCCATATCCAATACCACCAGCAGCATTGGTTACAATGACACCTTCACATCCGAGAACTTTCATGACACGTACTGGGAAAGTCACGACTTCCAGAGGATTTCCTTCGTAGAAATGGAAACGTCCTTGAAGAGCCAAAACCTTGCGACCTGCAAGTTCCCCATATACTAATTTACCAGCGTGACCAACTACTGTAGAGCGGCCCCAGTTTGGAATCTCAGCATAGTCTACTACAACTGGATTTTCGATTTCTTCTGCCAATTCTCCAAGTCCTGATCCAAGGATTAGACCAAACTCGGGAGCTTGGATTCCCTTGTCTTTCAGGAAGGCAGCTGTTTCATTGATCTTATCTAAAAATGTCATTGTGTGTCTCCTTTATTATTTTTTAGCATTTGACCGATTTTGTCAAAGGTTTTTGCATTGCGAATGGTGATGTTGCGATAAAAAGGCATCTTGAGCAAGTACTTGTGATAGGCAGTTGCATAGTAGGATTCCTCAGAGAATTTCCCCCAGAAAATCCCAAGTCTTCCAAAATGAACGACTTCATCTTTCAATTCCAAACTTTCAACTGTCTCAATGACTTGAGCTACATCCAAACCCTCCGTGTAAAAGAGAACGTCTTTTCGTGCCAAATCTTTGGTCCACCAATCTGGCAGATTCTTCAGCTCTGCTTCATAGTCTTCCTGACTCAGCAAGGAAAAGCTCTGAATAAATGAATAATGGATTTCAAAGAATGCCTCTAACTTTTCAACCAATCGTTCTTTGGGGTCTGTCGAAGTAAAGAAAATATTGCCACTGTTGATGTAGGTCTCAACCTTTTCCAGTCCCAACTCTGTCAGTTCTTGACGAAGTTGCGCCATGACAACCTTATTTTTCCCACCGACATTAATGCCCCGAACAAGTAAAGCATATCGCGTCATCTTATACCAATTTATCTAAGAAACTTTCCCCAATCATGGCAGTTTCCACACCAAAGTTATCCGCAACTGTCGCTGAGATATCTGCAAAATGTCCAACTGGAATGACACCATTTCCTTTAAAGGCAGGACTGTAAGCCAAAAGTGGAATATATTCACGAGTATGGTCAGTTCCAGCATAGGTTGGGTCATTTCCATGGTCCGCAGTAATCAAGAGAAGATCATTCTCTCTCATGGCTGCGATAATTTCAGGTAAGCGTTCATCAAACTCATGCAAGCAATCACGGTAGCCGTGAGCATTACGACGGTGGCCGTAAAGGGCATCAAAGTCCACCAAGTTTGTGAAGGAGAATCCTTTTTCAAACTCAGCAAGGCCCATGGTCTTCAATAGTGTATCAATTCCGTGGCTGTTTGACTTGTTGTGGCCCATGTCATGATTGATACCAGCTCCGTTAAAGATATCGTTGATTTTACCAACAGCATAAGTATCGATCCCTGCTTCATTGAGTTTATCGAGAACAGTTGGAGCAAATGGTGATACAGCCAAGTCACGACGATTTGCTGTACGAGTGAAGTTACCTGGTTCCCCTACATAAGGGCGAGCAATGATACGACCTAGAAGGGCAGGACGCTCAAGTGTAATTGAACGAGCGTATTCACAGATACGGTACAATTCATCCAGAGGAATGATGTCTTCGTGGGCAGCAATTTGCAAAACAGGGTCAGCTGAAGTATAGATAATCAACTCTCCAGTTTCCATCTGACGTGGTCCAAAATCATCGATAACAGCCGTTCCTGAGTAAGGTTTGTTAGCTTCACGAATGACCTTACGTCCTGAAAATTCTTCGATTTTTGTCAGGATTTCTTCTGGGAATCCGTTCCAAAAAGTATCGAAAGGCTCAGTAATATTGAGTCCCATGATTTCCCAGTGTCCAGTCATCGTATCCTTACCAAGAGATACTTCTTCCAATTTTGTTGCATATCCTGTTGGATTGCTTTCAGCTGGAACAGTCTTAAGAGGAGTTTCTCGAGGAATATTTCCAAGACCAATTTTAGCCATGTTTGGGACATTCAAACCAACTGCTTTTGAAATGTGTCCTAATGTGTCAGAAGCTCCATCTGGAACTCCTGCATTGACAAAGTTATTAGCATCTGGTGCAGCACCGATTCCTACAGAATCCAATACCACCAAGTGAATACGATTAAATTTTGACATAGTGTATCTCCTTATTATTTTAGTTATTTTGCTTTTGTTGAAGTTAAAATCTGAACCCCGTCTCGTCCAGCAACGATGACCTTATCCACCATTTGGTTGAATAAGCCGTGCTCCACGACGCCAACCACATGGTCCAATTCTTGTCCGAAAGCAATTGGATCTTCAATGACATCCAAAGCAAGGTCAATGATAAAATTCTGCATATCGGTCACAAAACGTTGGCCGTCTTTTTCACGGAAACTTGGTTTGTAGCCAGCTCGCTCAAAACGACGAAAGACCTGTTCTGCGCCATACTGAACCACTTCTACTGGCAATTTAAAAGCACCTAGTTTGTCTACTAGCTTGCTTTCATCCACCACCCAAATGTATTCTTTTGAAGGCGTTGCGACAACTTTCTCCATCAGAAGGGCACCACCACCACCTTTGATTCCATTAAACTGACTATCCACTTCATCCGCTCCATCAACCGTCACATCGACAACATCTACTTGGTCAATAGACTTGAGCGGGATATTAAGCCCTTCAGCCTGTTTACTAGTCACACTAGAAGTCGTTACAGCTGTAATCTGCAACCCTTCTTCCTTGATACGACGACCAATTTCTTCTACGAAATAATAGGCAGTAGACCCCGTTCCAAGTCCGACTACCATGCCATCCTTGACATACTCAGCAGCCTTGATACCTGCCATTTTCTTCAGATTTTCCACTCAAACACCTCCATTAAAGAGCTATCTCTATTATATCATGTATCCGTTTTTATTTCATGGATACACTAGAAAAACCCGAACATTTTTATGTCCACCTTGTTTTGGTAGTTAGAATCTTAGTTATGAGAACTTGTAGATAAAAACAGGTCCTAGCCAAAAGCAGCAACAGTTGATTTTTTATCATAAAGATGATTAAATAGTTAAGTACAGAAAAGGAGAAATAAGATGAACCCATTAGATTTGTTTAACCAAGTAAAAGAATTAATCGAAACAAAAGATTTCGAAGCTGCAAAAACATTTGTTGCAGAAAATCAAGAACAGCTTGGAGAATACTTCTCTCAAGCTCAGCAGTTGATTTCCGGTTCAGAAGGTCTAGATGGCTTCGTTAGCAAGATTAAAGGATTTTTCTAAAAATATAAGAGGCTGGCAAAACTCAATTTCAGTAGAAAATGAAATTAATTTTCCCACAATAAAACGCATAGTGTCAAATTTTTTGTAAATCTGATACTATGCGTTTTTTATAATTAACTATGTTCTGTGATAAATTTATAGGCTTCTTGACCAGCGATAGCTCCATCTCCAACCGCTGTTGTTACTTGTCGGAGGTCCTTCAAGCGAACATCTCCAACTGCAAAGATACCGTCAACTGCAGTCTTCATGTGGCTATCTGTCACAATCCAGCCTGCCTGATCTTGAATATTCAATTCTTTAACAAAATCGCTAAGAGGGTCCAATCCAACATAGATAAAGACACCACCGAAGGCTTGTTCTGTCACTTGACCTGTTTTCACATTTTCAAACACGACTGATTCTACTCTGTTTTCACCCTTGATTTCCTTTACTACAGAATCCCAGATAAAGCTGACTTTCTCATTCGCAAAGGCGCGGTCTTGTAATACCTTTTGAGCACGAAGTTGATCACGACGGTGAACAATGGTAACAGTCTTAGCAAAACGAGTCAAGAAGAGGGCTTCTTCAACAGCCGAATCTCCACCACCGACTACCAACAAATCTTGGTCACGGAAGAAAGCACCATCACACACAGCACAGTAAGAAACACCACGACTGTTCAGTTCTTCTTCTCCAGACACTCCCAAAGGACGGTGTTTAGAACCAGTCGCTACGATAACTGTACGTGTTTCATACGTTTGATCATCAGTAATCACTTTCTTAAAATCACCATGGTCTTCGACATTTTCAACATAGCCATAAATGTGCTCAACACCAAGATTTTCAAGCGGTTCAAACATCTTTTCTGCCAATTCTGGTCCACTGATATTAGCGTACCCTGGGTAATTTTCTATATCAGATGTATTATTCATCTGACCACCTGGCAGACCGCCTTCAATCAAGGCTACTTTCAAATTGCTTCGAGCAGCGTATAAGGCCGCAGTCATCCCTGCAGGTCCAGCACCGATAATAATAGTATCGTACATATAGTTTCCTTCTTTCTTGTTGTAACTATCTTTATTCTAACTCTTTCCTGTCAATCACGCAAGGATTATGCCTTGAAAACAATAATTAAACTCATAACCGCAAAGGATAATACTGGAACAACCAAGACCCCAATCATAATCATATCATAGAGATGGGCTTGGCGAGCCTTGGCTGTCTTATCAATTCCCGACATGGCTCTCAGTCCAATCCAAATTCCTAAAAAAATCAGGACAAGGATGGCGGTCAAGATTAAACTCTCGAAATATAAAGAAAATAGTTGCAGTAGCATGATTTCTCTCATTTCTATCTTTTTTAAAGAGTAAACTCAGCTAGTCCAGCTAACTGAGTTTTCCTTTATCTATTATATCAAATATAAGTCCGTTTGTAACTAGCGAAGAATTCTTTTGTCCGCTCTTCTTTAGGATGGTGGATAATCTCATCCGGTGTTCCAGACTCAATGATTTTCCCCTTATCTAGGAAGAGAATCTTATCAGCTACTTGGGCTACAAAGGACATGTCATGACTGACCAAAATCATGGTTTGACCTGACTTAGCAGCATCTGCAATAGACTTCTCTACTTCACCGACCAATTCTGGGTCAAGGGCTGAAGTTGGTTCATCTAAGAGCAAAACATCTGGTTTCATAGCAAGCGCACGCGCTAGGGCAACCCGTTGCTTCTGTCCACCTGATAAATGGCGAGGGTAATGGTTTTCACGGTCAGAAAGCCCAACCTTAGCCAACTCTTCCTTGGCAATCTTAGTCGCTTCTTGATCAGACAATTTCTTGACAACAACCAAGCCTTCTTTCACATTATCAAGTGCTGTTCGGCGTTCAAACAAATTAAACTGTTGGAAAACCATAGACAGCTTACGGCGTAGGGAAAGGATTTCTTCTTGAGTGATTTTAGAAAAATCAACTAAGAAATCATCAATCTGAATAGAGCCACTGTCAGGTGTTTCAAGATAATTGAGACTGCGAAGAAAGGTTGATTTTCCAGCTCCTGAAGAACCAATCAAGGCTACAACTTCCCCTTTTTGAATATCCAAGTTCAGATGATCCAAGACAGTCTGTCCTGAAAAGGATTTGCTTAAATTCGAAATCTTAATCATTAACGAAGGTCTCCTTTCACATCTGTTTGCACTGTATCAGGTGCAGAAATAGCCATTTTTCTCTCGATGAAACGACCGAGGCTTTCAATTCCGATATTGACCACCCAATAAACAAGGGCAACGGAGATAAAGCGTTCAAAATAGCGGTAATCAGCCCCACCTAAAATCTGAGCTTGGGCAAATACTTCCACAACACCCGCACTAAAGGCTAGGGAAGTTCCCTTGGTCAAGCCGATTAGGGAATTGATTAAAGTTGGAGTCGCCACAACTGCTGCATTTGGAATAATCACGCGACGATAAACTTGCGCTCGGGTCATACCCAGACTGCGTGCCGCCTCAATCTCACCAGGATTGACTGAGAGAATCGCTGCACGAATGGTTTCACTGGCATAGGCTGCCTCATTGAAAGCAAAGGCAACAATCGCAAAAGCAGCGGCTGGAATCGCATTGATATTGAGACCAGTACCCCATTGCTGATTGAGAGCTTTCAAAGCCAAAGGGATTCCGTAGTAGGTCAACATGAGTTGCACCAAAATCGGTGTCCCTTTTAAGAAACTAACAAAGAAGGCCTGCAAGGGATATAAAATTTTGACACGATTGATTTTCACAATAGCAAAAAGAAGGGCCAAAACCAAGCCAAAAAGAGCACCACCAATTGTCAACATGATCGTTGTTGGAAGTTGTTGGACAATTCTCGGGATTCCATCAAAGACCGAACGCAAGCTAAACAGCTTGCCATCCGGAATCAATTGCATCAAGTTTTGGTACCAATCTGATGCTAAAATCGTTGTAACATTCATAAAAACATCCTCTCCTGATAATGATTCATTCTACCATACTTCTGCCGTCAATGAAATTATTTGCTACGGTCAGATACAGACTTTGTCTACCTATTAGTTTATCATACTTTTAAACAGGGAGGTTATATATTTTATCTATCAAAGAGATAAGTAAAAACTATTTCAATCCCAATTCTTCATAAAGTTTTCGATAACCAATTTGCTTAACAGTTCCACTTTCTACTAAAATCGGCCGTTTTAACAACATTCCGTCGCTTGCTAGCAACTCGGCTGCTTCTTGATTTGACAGACTTCCCACCTTATCTTTCAACCCCAATTCACGGTATTTGATTCCACTGGTGTTGAAAAATTGCTTCAACTCGAAACCCGAGGTTTCTAGCCAGTTTAAAATGACTTCTTGGCTGGGTGTTTCTTCGACGATATGGACGGCTTTATAGTCCACACCGAGTTGGTTTAATTCTTGTTTTGCTTTTTTACAAGTTGAACATTTTGGGTATTCGATAAATTCTAACATGTCTTTCACTTTCTATTATTTATATCTTTAAAATCTACGCCTTCATGATCCAAGAGCCAAGCTTTCTTTTCCACTCCTGCAGCATAACCTGTCAGACGCTTTCCTGCTCCCAGCACACGATGACAAGGTACTAGAATAGACCACGGATTGCGCCCCACTGCTCCACCAATTGCTTGAGCAGAATCCACTTGTAGCTCTTGGGCTATTTGTCCATAGGTCACTGTCTGACCATAAGGAATTTCCTGTAAATAGGACCAAACTCGCTTTTCAAAATCTGTTCCGATTGGAGCCAAGGGCAAATTGGATAAATCCTGAGACTTGCCTTTAAAGTAAGCAACTAAGCAAGCAATAACGGAGTCTAAAATGGGATGACTAACAACTTCTTCTATTGTTTCATCTCCTATCCCCCTCTCAAAATACTTCTGCTCCTGAACCCAAATTCCATACAGATATTGCTCGTCGGCAACCAAAGACAAGGTTCCTATTGGCGAAAAGTAGAGCATTTTTACGTACTTCTTTTGCATTATTTCTTCAATTTTTGATAGGCCAAGCGTTCGCCATCAACTGGAACCTTACCAACCTGTTTAAAACCTAGTTTTTCAAAAATATGCTGCATGGCCTTGTTTGCAACATGCGTATCTGAGCGAAAATCTAGATAGTCAAAACCTTCAATCAAGCCCTCTAGGAAAGTCTGAGCAACCCCCTGTCCCTGCACATCTGCTGCCACAGCAATACGGTGAAAGACTAGGTACTCTGACTCCCCAGCTTGCCAGTTGCCTTCATAAATGGCTTCATAGGCTGCCTCTGGACTCTTGGTCACAGCTGCATAAGCTAGTAGTTCACCCTCTTCCAAGGCAACATAGGCTTGACCTGAGATAATATCCTCAATAATAATATCAGCATTTGGATAACCATTTTGCCACTGGTCACTACCAGCATCCGCTAAACATTTTTTAGCATCTTCCATCACCTGCATGATGGCATCTACTTCATTTGGAAAAGCTAAACGAATCTCCATCTTTTCTCCTCATTTCTGACTAGTTTCTCCCATCATAGCATAATTTAAGTCTTTCTACAAGCAGTTAAAACTTGACTTTCTGTTTTTGTTATTTTATAATCTAGTTATTAAAACTAGATAAAAAGGAGTTGGAAATGAAAACTACCTTTTCCTACCCAAAATGGGCAGAAATTCCAAACATTGACCTCTATCTGGACCAGGTTTTACTCTATGTCAATCAGGTCTGCGCCCCTATCTCTCCTGATAAAGACAAGGGCCTGACAGCATCTATGGTTAATAATTATGTGAAACATGGTTACCTGACAAAGCCTGACAAGAAAAAATACCAACGCCAACAAATTGCCCGTCTGATTGCTATCACAACTCTCAAGTCTGTATTTTCTATTCAAGAAATAGCTCAGACACTTAATACTCTACAAACTCAAGCAAGTTCAGACCAACTCTACGACGCTTTTGTGGACTACATGAACCAAGGAATTGATCCAGATAACCCTATTATCCAAACCAGCTGCCAAACCGTTAAACTCTATCATCAAACTCTAGACTTAATCGATCATACTCAAGAGGAGGCAATCCAATGAACACTAGTCTTAAACTCAGCAAACAACTCAGTTTTGGAGAGGAGATTGCTAATAGTGTGACCCATGCTGTGGGTGCAATCATCATGCTCATCTTACTGCCTATTTCATCCACCTATAGTTATGAGGCACACGGATTTTTATCATCTATCGGCGTTTCCATTTTCGTTATTAGTCTCTTTCTCATGTTTCTATCATCCACCATTTATCACTCTATGGCCTATGGTTCAACCCATAAATATGTCTTGAGAATCATTGATCATTCTATGATTTATGTTGCCATTGCTGGCTCTTATACACCTGTCGTACTGACTTTGATGAATAACTGGTTTGGCTATCTAATTATTGCCATCCAATGGGGAACGACCATCTTTGGTATTCTCTATAAAATCTTTGCTAAAAAAGTCAATGAGAAATTTAGCCTTGTTCTTTACCTGATTATGGGCTGGTTGGTTCTGGCTATCATTCCAGCCATTATCAGTCAAACGACGCCAATTTTCTGGAGTCTTATGGTAACTGGCGGACTCTGTTATACAGTTGGAGCTGGATTTTACGCTAAGAAAAAACCTTATTTCCACATGATTTGGCATCTCTTTATCCTAGCTGCGTCCGCACTCCAATACATCGCCATTGTTTATTTCATGTAAAAATAGGTTAGGACAAAAAATCCTAACCTCATTTTTTTATTCTCTATGATGTTTTATACTCAATCAAAATCCAAAAATCACTCCAGTCCATTTTATAGTACCTACTAGCGTGCCGTCAATTATGGGATACTGCTTCCCTACTAGTACGTAAATCAGAATAGTTATACTCTTCGAAAATCTCTTCAAACCACGTCAGCGTCGCCTTACCGTATGTATGGTCACTGACTTCGTCAGTCTTATCTACTACCTCAAAACAGAGTTTTGAGCAACTTGCGGCTAGCTTCCTAGTTTGCTTTTTGATTTTCATTGAGTATTAAATCAGAATCATCCGTTAATGAACCGTACCTAACGAATCAAGACAGACAAATGATCACATAACAAAAAAACGTTTTCCAACGTTTTTTTGACTGTGATTTCTTTAAATGCATTTTTTCCTAAGGCAAATTATTCCCTGCAGCAAGATAAATTTCATACCATTCTTTTCTTGTTAAGCTAAAGTTTGCCGCTTGGCTAACTTCTCTCAAGTGCTTAGGATTTGTGGTACCTACAACTGCCTGCATTTTTGCTGGATAACGCAATATCCAAGAAATAGCAATAGTTGAAGAGGTTACTCCATATTTAGTAGCTAAACGATCAAGTACTTGATTTAAAGCTTGAAATTTCTCATTTCCAACAAAATTCCCTTTAAAATACCCAAATTGTAAGACAGACCATGCTTGAATAACCACATCGTGTAATTTGCAATATTCAAAAATGCTGCCATCTCGCATAGCTGCTTGACTATCTTCCATATTAACATGAAAACCTGATTCGAATCCTGGAGTAAAAGCCGCACTCAATTGTAGCTGATTAACAGCTAACGGCTGCTTGACATCTTTTTTAAGTAACTCCATCATCATAGGATTTTGATTAGAAACTCCAAAATTTCGAACCTTACCTTGTTTATAAAGGAGATCAAAGGCTTCTGCTACTTGGTCAGATTCCATCAAAGCATCTGGTCGATGAAGGAGCAAGCTATCTAGATGATCTATCTTCAATCTTTGCAAAATTCCGTCAACTGATTTTATAATATAGTCCTTAGAAAAATCAAAATAGGTAAATTCTTCAATGCGAATGCCACATTTTGACTGAATCCACATCTCTTCTCTTAAATCTGGACGATTTTTTAGGACAAGACCTAATAGTTCTTCACAACGACCACGACCATATATATCAGCCAAGTCGAAAGCATTGATTCCAACAGACAGTGCTGTTTCTACAAGCTCTTCAACTTCTTTTACAGACTTATCTTCTATTCTCATCATTCCGAGAACAATTTCTGATAATTCTTTGTCATCTTGACCAAGAGTTATGTATCTCATCAAATTTGTCTCCTTTAATTTCTAACATTCTTCCCTTCATTATAACAAAAAACCGCTTTGCAACGGCTTTTTGACTATATTTCACTCCATTTTATCTTCTTAAACCCACGGAACAAGAGAAAAATACCAATAAAAAGAACAGCTAAAGGAATGAATTTTGTAAGGAAAACATTTGAAATTCCCATCCACTTATAGTAACGAAGCAGAGAACCTACCACAAGATGGGCAACAATCATACTGACAAAGGGACGAAAGACCGCTTCTTTCCAATTCCAAATACTGATGACTAGAGAAAGCGTAAAAACAAGGAAACTATCCCAGGGAGCAGGAAGATAAAAGGCTCCTTCTTGTATGAAACTTCCCATTCCTACATATCCTAGAACGACTAGCAGAACAAGAATTCCAACGACAATATAAGTGCCAATTTTCATCTTAGGAGAATCTTGGACTAGCCCCCAACGTAAGATTGTGGCCACAAGTCCAAATCCAATCATAAAAAGAAGAAGTTGCCCTAAAAATGTGAGCAAATTGACTGTTAAGAGAGAACCTTTAGAAAAATCACTTAGTAGTTGATAATAACGTAATACCGCTAGGACAAGAATTGGCGTCAAAAGGGACTCCTTGATAGAACTGCGAGGTGCTTCCTTGAGCATCTCTTTCATTAATTTTTTAGGATTCTTACCTAGATAATCCTCTGCACTCATTCCGTCTCGTTCTGCTTCTGAGAAATCTAACATCATCAAATAGATCTGCTCTCTGAGGTAGTCCTCATCATAGAGAAATCCAGCAAGATTAAAACTATCCCACAGTTCCTCAAAATACTTTTGATTCTCCTCAGAAAACTCATGTAGCAAAGCGCTTGTTTCTTCATAATACTTCATTTTCTTCATGGTTTACCCTCCATTCTTAATTCCTTCTACTTTTTGACTCAAATCGTCCCATTGTTGCCAAAAGACCGAGACACGATCTTCTCCTTCTTTCGTTAACGAAAAATACTTCCGATCTGGACCATCTGGCGACGGGCGCATGTCGCCTCTTATCCATTGATTTTTTTCTAACTTTTGCAACAAAGGATAAATAGTTCCTGGAACGATAGTATCAAATCCAGCCTCTCGCAAAGTCTGAACCAACTCATAACCATATCGCTCTTTTTGACCAATCATATCCAAGACACAACCTTCAAGAACACCTTTTAATAGTTGAGTTTCTTTCATCCCTTCTCCCTTCTAATCTATTTGGTAATACCTACTAGTGACTTCATCTATAATATACCACTTTCACACTAGTTTGTAAAGCATAATAGTTAAATAAAAAACAGAACTAGCATGAACTAGTCCTGTATACTTTTACCCAATCACACTTCCATTCGGTACAGCTGAGTCAACTGTGAGAAGGGTTAATTTTCCATCATGTTCAGCTGATAGGATCATACCTTGACTGACATATTTCTTCATCATCTTACGAGGTTTGAGATTGGCAACGATTTGAACTTTCTTGCCGACCAATTCTTGTTCATTTGGATAGTATTTTGCAATTCCTGAGAGGATTTGACGATCTTCACCATCACCAGCATCCAAGCGGAATTGAAGCAACTTATCTGAACCTTCTACTTTAGACACTTCTTTGACTTCTGCGACACGGATTTCGACCTTGTCAAAGTCTTCAAACTTGATTTCTTCCTTGTTTAGTTTGAGTTCAACTTCGTCTGGGTTCCACTCTTTTTCGACTGCTGGTTTGTTGCCTTCCATTTGTTCCTTGATATAGGCGATTTCTTCTTCCATATCCAGACGTGGGAAGATTGGTGTTCCTTTGGCAACTACAGTCACATCTTCTGGGAAGTCAACCAAGTTCAAGTTTTCAAGGCTCGCTACTTCTTCTAAGCCAAGTTGATTCAAGACTGCACGACTGGTTTCCATCATAAATGGCTCAATCAAGTGAGCAACGACACGAAGGCTAGCTGCCAAGTGACTCATGACACTTGCCAATTGATCGCGAAGTGCTTCATCCTTAGCCAAGACCCATGGTGCGGTCTCATCGATGTATTTATTAGTACGTGAAATAAGAGTCCATACTGCTTCTAGGGCACGTGGGTAGTCAACTGCTTCCATGTAGGTGTGGTAGTCAGCGATTGATTGTTCTGCAACGTCAGCAAGAGCATGGTCAAACTCTGTTACACCCTCTACATAGGCAGGGACTTGCCCGCCAAAGTACTTATTAATCATAGAAACCGTACGGTTGAGGAGGTTTCCAAGGTCATTGGCCAATTCGTAGTTGATACGGCCTACATAGTCTTCAGGAGTGAAGGTTCCGTCTGAACCAACTGGAAGGCTACGCATGAGATAGTAACGAAGTGGATCTAGTCCATAACGCTCTACCAACATTTCAGGGTAAACGACATTCCCTTTAGATTTAGACATTTTGCCGTCTTTCATGACGAACCAACCGTGAGCAATCAAACGATCTGGCAATTTGATATCCAACATCATAAGAAGGATTGGCCAGTAGATTGAGTGGAAACGAAGGATGTCTTTTCCTACCATGTGGAAGACTGTGCCATTCCAGAATTTGTCAAAGTTACCATGTTCATCTTGACCGTATCCAAGCGCTGTCGCATAGTTAAGAAGGGCATCAATCCAAACGTATACAACGTGTTTAGGATTTGATGGTACCGGCACACCCCATGTAAAGGTTGTACGAGAAACCGCCAAATCCTCTAAACCTGGCTCAATAAAGTTGCGAAGCATTTCATTCAGACGACCATCTGGAGTGATAAATTCAGGATGAGCTTTGAAAAATTCCACCAGACGATCTTGGTATTTGCTGAGGCGAAGGAAGTATGATTCTTCAGAAACCCATTCCACTTCGTGACCTGATGGAGCAATACCGCCAGTTACATTTCCAGCTTCATCACGGAATACTTCTGCGAGCTGGCTTTCTGTAAAGAATTCCTCATCTGAAACTGAATACCAACCAGAGTATTCACCCAAATAGATGTCATCTTGAGCCAGCAAGCGTTCAAAGACTTGTGCGACAACTTTTTCATGGTAGTCATCAGTTGTACGGATAAATTTATCGTATGAGATATCAAGTAATTGCCAGAGTTCTTTAACTCCAACTGCCATTCCATCAACATAAGCTTGAGGTGTGATGCCAGCTTCTTCAGCTTTCTGCTGGATTTTCTGACCATGCTCATCAAGACCTGTCAAATAAAAGACATCGTAGCCCATCAGGCGTTTGTAACGTGCTAGGACATCACAAGCAATGGTTGTGTAGGCAGATCCGATATGAAGTTTTCCAGATGGATAGTAAATCGGCGTTGTAATATAAAAATTCTTTTCAGACATAATTTTTCCTTTCCAGGCAAATGAAACCTGTTTTTCTAACACTTCATTATATCACATTTTTAAGAATTTTCGATAGGGAAATCTATACAAAAACAAGATAGACGAGTGTCCATCTTGTTGATCTTATTCATAACGAAGGGCTTCGATTGGATCAAGTTTCGATGCCTTGTTGGCTGGCAAGACTCCAAAAACGATACCCACGCTAGCCGAAACTGCGAGACTAAATAGGGCAACTGGAATTGATACTCCAACTTCTATACCCGCAATCAAACCTTGCAACAACAAACCTGCTAAGGCAGTTAAACCACTTGCAATTGTCAAGCCAATTAATCCACCTAACAAGGTCAAAATCATGGATTCAATCAAAAACTGGATTAAAATATTAGCACGTGTCGCACCCAAAGCCTTACGGAGACCAATCTCACGGGTACGCTCTGTAACAGAAACCAGCATAATGTTCATAACACCAGTTCCTCCAACAAAGAGAGAAATTCCTGCAATGGCGCTAATAACCGTCGTCATAAAACTAAACGATTGTTGAATTTCTGCAAATGCAGCTGACTCATCTGCCACTTGATATTCTCCCTGTTGCAAGCCAGCCAGCTCTGTCATTTTTCGTGCTAATTCTGGACCCAGAGTTTGAGTCAAGCTTGTGTCATTCACTCGAAAGACAATATTAGCAATTTCATCTACATTAAAATTCGCAGCAAGGGAGATATTTGTGGTAATAGGCAAGCCACCAAGACCATACATTTTTGAATTTTTAGATTCTGGGCTAGTATAAACACCAATGACTCGATAACTAAAACCATTGACTTCCACAACCTTGTTAATAGCCTCTTGAGGAGATCCAAATAGACTAATGGATAATTCTTCATCAAGCAAAATGACACTTGCAAATTCTTTGAAATCTTGTTCTCTCAGACTACGTCCTGCAAGAATTTCATTGTTAACAGCCTCCATATAAGTTCTGTTTCCACCTGTCAAATTGGCATTTTCAACCTTTTTATCTTTATAAGTCAAGATGGCGTTCGTTGAGTTGGTTACATAGTAATTATCCACTCCTTTCAGTTTGGCTGCCTCCTTGACCCAAGATTCTTGCGGTTTTGGTGGTTCAACATGAACTTCCTCTTCTTTTCCAGAAACCGTAAAAGCTGATTGTTTCTGAGTAAAAGATCCATCTTTACTTTTTTTAGAAGAGAAAAAGACACTGATATTTTTTTGAGATCTGGTCATGTTTTTATTGAGCTGTCGAGACATGGAATCACCCAGAGCCATAATCACAACAACCGATGAAACACCGATAATAATCCCAATCATGGTAAGCAAAGAACGCATCTTGTGAGCCATGATAGATGAAAAGGCAAATTTCAGATTCTGCATCTTAGTTTTCCTCCTTTTCTAACTGAGCACTATCAGATGAAATAACTCCATCGCGAATGACAATCTGACGTTTGGCATAAGCAGCTATTTCAGGCTCATGCGTTACCATGATAATGGTTTTTCCTTCTTTATTCAAGTCAACCAATAGTTGCATAATTTGATTCCCTGTTTTGGTATCCAAGGCTCCTGTCGGTTCGTCTGCTAGGATAATAGAAGGATTGTTTACCAAGGCACGCGCAATAGCCACACGTTGCTTTTGACCACCAGATAATTCCGAAGGCAAATGATGACTACGTTCTGTCAATTCAACCTTATCTAGATATTCCTCAGCTAACTTACGACGTTTTGAAGCCGAAACTCCTGCGTAAATTAAGGGTAATTCTACATTTTGCAAAGCATTGAGTTTAGATAGAAGAAAGAACTGCTGAAAGACAAATCCGATTTGTTGGTTACGGACCTTGGCTAGTTGTTTTTCACCAAGTCCAGCTACTTCTTGGCCTTCAAGATAATATTCTCCACTGGTTGGTGTATCCAACATGCCGATCGTATTCATGAGAGTGGACTTACCAGAACCAGATGGTCCCATAATGGCAACAAACTCACCCTCATTCACTTCTAGGTTGATATTTTTGAGAACCTGCAGTTCTTGGTCACCGTTACGGTAGATTCTGCAGATATTTTTTAGACTAATTAGTTGCTTCATCAGCCTTCACCTCTTTTCCTTCCTCTAGAGAAGACGTTGGGTTACTGATGACCTTGACTCCATTTGTCAGACCTGAAGTGATTTCTTGGTTGTCTGCATCAGCATTGCCCAAACCAACTTCCACTTTCTTGGCCTTTTTCTGCTCGTCAAGCACCCAGACATAGTTCTTATCATTTTCAGTCACAATACTTGTTAGAGGAACCAAAATGGCTTTACTCTTGTTCTTGACCTCAACACTTACTGAGAATCCTTGTTTCAAATCACCGATTTCACTTGTAACATCGATGGTATATGGATATTTAGAACCAGAATTACCACCTGCTGCGGCAGTAGCTGCACTTGCTGCTTCACCATTGTTTTTAGGGTAGTCAGAAATGTAGCTAATCTTACCAGTCCAGCTCTTATCTTGGTAAACTTTAGAAGTAAAGGTTACTTCTTGTCCTACAGAGAGGTTGGCAAGGTTATATTCAGATAGTTCCCCCTTAACTTGCAAGTTTTCATTACTTACGACATGAACTACTACTTGGCTAGCTCCTGTTGGAGATTTAGAAACATTACGGTTGACTTCGACCACAGTTCCCTCTAAGGTACTGAGAACCGTCATTGCATCCAACTGACTTTGAGCCTTGCTTAATTGCGCTGCTGCATCTGCACGAGCATCACGAGCATCACCTAGTTGTGCATCAATAGATGACACTGCATTTCCTGAGACTGGAGCTGGAGTTTGGGCTGCTACACCTTCGCCTCCTGCTGGCGTTGGCAACTGTGGAGCCGGAGCTGAAGCAGCTTCATTTCGTGCTTGATTGAGTTCATTGATATGACGATCTGCCTTAGCAACTGCTCTACTCGCTGAATCATAGGCCGCCTGGGCTTCTGAACTACTGTACTTGACTAAAGCCTGTCCTTCACTGACCTTATCACCCACAGAAACAAGGATTTCATCTAAATCTCCCTTACTAGCATCAAAATAAACATATTGTTCATTTTTTGCTGTTACTGTCCCTGACAATAAAACAGAGGATGCCACGCTTCCTTCCTTGGCAACAACAAGATGAGTAGCCTCATCTTTTACAGCAGTCTGAGAAGGTTGTCTAAAGAGCAAAATGCCCCCAGCACCCAATACAACTACACTCGCAGCACCGATTGCTGCATACAATTGCCACTTTTTAGCTTTACCATTCTTTTTCATAATGAAACTCCTTTTTGATTTAAAGTTCTTAACAATATTATACAAAAATTATCAATTTGAAACAATAACATTTCAGAACGAAATAATGACATTTCAGGATTTAATTATTGTTCGGAATTTATTTTACAATCGTTGTACTAGTTATATAATACACTTTATTTTTCTTTTTTGCAAGCCTTTTCTTTAATTTTTTTGAACGTAGCAGATTTTTGCAATCACATCAAAAAAAAGATAGAATATGACTATCAAAAAATGACACTCTACTATTTAAAAGAGTACAAAGGAGTTTTCAATGAGAGAATACGATATCATTGCTATCGGTGGAGGTAGCGGAGGAATTGCTACTATGAACCGTGCTGGTGAACACGGAGCTAAAGCGGCCGTTATTGAGGAAAAGAAATTAGGTGGAACCTGTGTCAATGTCGGTTGTGTTCCTAAAAAAATCATGTGGTACGGGGCGCAAATCGCTGAGACTTTCCATCAATTTGGAGAAGATTACGGCTTTAAGACTACTGATCTTAACTTTGACTTTGCAACACTACGTCGTAATCGTGAAGCCTACATCGATCGCGCTCGTTCTTCTTATGATGGCAGTTTTAAACGCAACGGAGTAGACTTGATTGAAGGTCATGCTGAATTTGTAGATTCTCATACTGTCAGCGTAAATGGTGAACTGATTCGTGCTAAACATATCGTGATTGCTACTGGTGCCCATCCAAGTATTCCAAATATTCCTGGTGCTGAGCTAGGTGGCTCTTCTGATGATGTATTTGCCTGGGAAGAATTGCCAGAGTCAGTTGCTATTTTAGGCGCGGGTTATATTGCAGTTGAATTGGCTGGCGTGCTCCACACTTTTGGTGTCAAGACAGACCTCTTTGTTCGCCGCGATCGTCCTTTACGTGGTTTTGATTCTTATATCGTTGAAGGTTTGGTCAAGGAAATGGAAAGAACAAACTTGCCACTTCATACTCACAAAGTCCCTTCCAAGTTAGAAAAAACTGCTGAAGGCATTACCATTCATTTCGAAGATGGTACTAGTCACACAGCTAGCCAAGTTATCTGGGCTACAGGCCGCCGTCCAAACGTTAAGGGCTTGCAACTTGAAAAAGCTGGAGTAACTCTGAACGAACGTGGCTTTATCCAAGTGGATGAATACCAAAATACTGTTGTTGAGGGAATCTATGCTCTAGGTGATGTAACAGGCGAAAAAGAACTGACTCCAGTAGCTATCAAGGCTGGGCGTACCCTATCTGAACGTCTCTTTAACGGAAAAACAACTGCAAAAATGGACTACTCAACTATTCCAACTGTTGTCTTTTCACACCCTGCTATCGGAACGGTTGGATTGACAGAAGAGCAAGCTATTAAAGAATACGGTCAAGACCAAATCAAGGTTTACAAATCAAGCTTTACTTCTATGTACTCTGCTTGCACTTGCAACCGTCAAGAAACACGTTTCAAATTGATCACAGCTGGTTCTGAAGAAAAAGTTGTCGGACTTCATGGAATTGGCTACGGTGTTGATGAAATGATCCAAGGATTTGCCGTTGCTATCAAAATGGGAGCAACCAAAGCAGACTTTGATGCAACTGTGGCGATTCACCCAACTGCATCTGAAGAATTTGTAACCATGCGTTAATCGAAATAAAAGAAGCAGAGCAAAAAACACTTCTAAATATCAAAAATCGAGTATTGCCGTAGTTGGAGATACTCGTTTTCTTATGTTTTATTTTATAGTATGTTGAAATAAGATATGCAAAAATCAATTAACAAACCATAACAAAATATAAGGATTATAACACAATCATTTATTCTTTTCTTTAAAAGATTCATATATTTTTTTATATAACTCTTTCATATCTTTTTTCTGAGAATTCAACTCTTCACTACCGTAGTCAAAATTTGCTACTACAAATCCCTCGTCAGCATTAGAAAAAGTAAAAAATTCTATTCCAATGAGTTTATTATGCTTAGAGTCCTCAATAGTGTCTCCTAAATTATTATTAAATTGCTTCACTTCTTCTTCACGAACTCCGAACCCCGCAGCAGCTCCATTTGCAATGATGTTTGAAAATACTTCTTCTGAAGACGCTACTTCTTTCACAGTTATGATATATGTAGCTTCTTCCGTTTCTACTTGTTTCACTTTATTCCATTTGTCTGTATCACTAGAAGAAAGCGTATAGACTATTAACTCCAGTGTTGGTTTATTGGTATTTTCTTTTGTGATCATTTGTTTTCCAAAGAAGAAAATGGCAAGCATTCCAGCTACAAAGATCAAAGCAATATAAATTATCTTTTTCATACATTATCCCCTATATCTTTCATATCAATGATCACATCAACTTCGTTATAGACAGCTGGATCATGCGTCGCTATAATGACATATTTATCTTCATCTCTTTCATTCAATAATAAACGAATAATTTCTTTTCCAATCTCACCATCTAAAGCTCCTGTAGGCTCATCTGCTAAGATAATTTTACGTGGTTTCATTAACATTCTGGCAATAGCTACACGTTGAGCCTGCCCTCCAGACAATTCATATATTTTTTGATGTAAATAGTCACTTGACAGTCCTACTTTTTCAAGTACATCAGTTATTGTTTTTTTGTCTTTAGTGATAAGTTTCAAATTATCATATACTGTTTTGTTATCTATTAAAGAATAATTCTGAAATACATATCCAACAGTATTTTTAAAAAAAGTTCTTTCTTTTATCTTCCAAATATCTTGTTTATCAACTAAAACATTCCCACTGTCAATTTTTTCTAATCTTCCTATAATATTAAGAAGGGTACTTTTACCAGAGCCAGAACCTCCAATCAATGCATAACTTTTTCCAGATTCAAATTTTAAATTTAAGTCTGTAAAGATCTTTTTTGAGCCGAAACTTTTTGAAACGTTCAAAAGGTCAATTGTCATGTTTCATCTCCTTTTAAAATTTTAGTATAGCTTTCAGATAATTTTCTAAAACTCATGATTATTGACAACATCAAAACGAGCAGAGAAGCGAGACCAATATATAGCAACTCTATTTGACCTGTCATAAGAAATGTAAATAGGATAACTATTGTAATAGTCATCATAAAATACTTGAGACTTGAAATTGCTATATATGTTTTTGACAGACCCAAAATAATTTTTTTCACATATTCATTCTGTTTTAGGGCAATATAAAGTTGGACATATTGATAAATGAGTATAAAGACAATACTGTAAATTATCTTCTGCAAAATTTGTGAAAGTAGAATTTGGTGCTCTAAGGACTGGATCTTTAATTTCACAATTTGGTAAACATCTACTGGATTCATTGAAAAATTCAACTGGCTAGCCATTTCATTTATTTTATTTACCGCCTCAGGACTAAAAAGAGACTTATATGTTATATTACTAGCCAAAGAAAACTTGTTGTTTTCAATCATTTTGTCCGTATCTAACACAACAACAATGTTATCTTTACTATCTGCTACACTTGCGATTGGTAAAAACTCTTTCATTTTATGATTATCATCAGCATCTTCATTAAAATAAAAAATTTTTTTCCCATCAGGAATTATTTGTACTGCAATTTCTTCTTTTGTATAGTTTGTTCCAATAAATTGTTCTGCTACAACTGTATTTTCAATAGATTTCTGATTTTCTTTCCATTTCTCAGGAATATAGATGGTTGCTATCTTATTATCTAAAAGATGATAGTTTGTTCCATTCACTTTATTTTGTAGGTTAGCACCTGTTTGATTGATATAAATCAACTCTTTATTTATTTCTGGATTCGTTATTCCGTCATTTTCTAATTGTTTAGAAAAGTCTTCTAAAACATGAGATGTTTTCATGAAATCTGGAACATATGCCTTAGATCGGTCTATATATAAATAATCTAAGTTTTTTAAGGCAGCAGCTATCTGTAGATACTGACCATCCGAATCATTAACTTCTCCATTTTTAGTAGAGTTACTTTCAATTCCAAGGAACTCAATCCTTCTCCAGTCTTTTACTGTGTCCCATGGTACTAAATTCTGTAGCTGGATGTTAATACTGGATTGACTACTCTTTGTTTCTTGTAAAAAAATTCCTGAGACAATGATGATAATCGAAATAATGGCAAGCCATACGACAAAAATAAGTTTATTTTTCGCCTTGTTTTTAATAATTTCAATAGGCTTTTCAACCTGAATCGTCAACCAAAATAAAACAAAAGTAATGAGATCAATGATTTGAAATAGTATAAAATTCGTTAAAAGCAGAGAGAAAAATAACTTAGAACTATAGGTGAAGAAACCATTTCCCAAAAAAGAACTGTAAGAAATCATCAATAAAGCCATCATAATCAGTTCAAAAATAAGAGAAATGCCATACTCTCTTCTTAGATCATATACAGGCAAGCCCAAAGAACGTCGTATCACTCCTTCTTTAATCTGCTTCGTTCTAACAACAAATAACACAACTAATAAAGTTAAGTAAATCGAACTCATTAACAGTATTCTTAAAGTTCCTGTGAATTGTAAGATTCCTCCTATATACCAAGGATAAGCCATATATACTGTTTGCAACCCCGTCATCGTAAGTGGTTTCAAACTATCTATATCCATTTTCCCAAGGGTGTAATACATCCCTATTATTGGTGCTGACTTTAATTGCTCATTGTTTTCATCATCGAAATTTACATACTTCAACTGACCAGAACTCTGAACGATTGGCTTGTAAATGGTAACCTTTTCCGTTTTTGATAAGTCACGAACCATTTCGTATATTTCGTTATTAGAAAGATTACTTTTTCCTTGAATAGAAAAAGCACCATCAATTGGTAAAGGTACGGGGGTTTCAGTATCGCTGATAGTGACCAGACCAATTGCAGCGATCAAACAAAAGAAAAATCCAATGATACATAATTTTAATTTCATAAGCACTTACCATATTACAAAAGACCCTATCTTATAATCGGGTCTCTTGTTTTCATAAATTATTTTTAAAATCTATAATAATCCCAATATGCATTTAATCGAATATCGCTCCAAGATTTTGTAGCACTTGAATATGCCCATCCATAATCTTGTTTATCCTGAGCTTTAACTGTTCCCCAAAAATTCGTTACTGAAGATTTTGAACCAATATTATCTGGAGAACTAACAAAGTAATTCGAATAACCAGAGTTATCATTTACACCATATTCCCATACATCAATAATGGGACTTGGAGCAGGGTGTGCTGTAGTTGCACTAACAATACTAGCTACAGTAGCAAAGCTAAAACTTAAAACACTTGCGACTAGAAAAACAGATGCTTTCTTGTTAATTCTTTTTTCATTTTACTTCTCCTTGAAGTTAAATATTTGATGAAGATTAAATAATAGTCCCTTTTTAGTCCCTCCATATTACTTTAATTTGAATTGATTATATTTAGGTTTTTAATCACCGTTACGGTATCTAGAGTCGTTAAAATATCTCATAACTACCCCTCCTTTTAAAATTGAACACATATAAGTGTATCCGTTTACATTTATTAATGTAGCACTTATTTTTTAGTTTGTCAAGTATTTATAGTATATTTTTTATGTATAAAATGGGATTATCCATAAAGGCGATTTTCGAATCAACAAAACAATTATCCAACTTAACCAGTAAGCAAATCGGCTGTTACAGTCTTTGTTACCTTGTTTTAAAAAATTGGTTGACAATAATTACTCCACGAGTATAATAGTTACTATACATTAGAAAAGAGGTTAACTATTTTGAAAAAAGCTCACGTTTATGCCATCCCTGCTATTGGGGCTGCTCTCATTGCTGTTTTAGCACAAATCAGTCTTCCAATTGGACCTGTCCCCTTCACTCTGCAAAACTTTGCAATCGGCTTGATTGCTACTGTCTTTAGACCGAGAGAGGCTGTACTTTCTGTTGGACTTTATCTTCTTCTAGGTGCTATCGGTCTTCCTGTCTTTGCAGGAGGTGGAGCTGGATTGCAGGCGTTGGTTGGTCCTACTGCAGGCTATCTTTGGTTTTATCTCGTTTACTCTGAACTGACTTCCTCTCTAACCAACAGCAAGAGTGGTGTTGTCAAGATTTTTCTTGCAAACCTCTTGGGTGATGCCCTTGTCTTTGTCGGTGGGATTCTCAGCTTACATTTCCTAGCTGGAATGGCATTTGAAAAAGCTCTTGCTGTGGGAGTTCTTCCCTTTATCATTCCAGATCTTGGTAAACTTCTAGCTATTAGTTTTATTAGCCGTCCCCTACTTCAACGCCTTAAAAATCAGTCTTACTTTGCTAACTAAAAAAGGATATCGAGTTATTATGACTCAATATCCTTTTCTTTCATTTTGAAAACTTAGTTACCTTTAAAAGCATCCACCATTGTTTGAAATTCTTCATTGGAGAGAGTAATTCCTTTACCCATTTTAGTATGATCTGGACTCCAAGCACGAATATCAAACTTTGCAGGAGCACCATTAAAGCTCACACGGTTGATTTCCTTGGTCCAACCTTTTTCGTTTTCAGAAAGAGTCAACAAGTGCTCTTCAATTTCAAATGTAAATTCTGCCATTTTCTTCTCCTTTTTTAGCTTTCATTTGATTATTCGTAAAATCTTGTAGATTTTAGGAAAATTTTATATAATATTGATATAAAAGAAGGGAGGTCACTATGAGACATAAATTCCAGCAAGTTCTAGATAAAATACATGACTTTTTAAATGGACATGAAGAACCAGACCATACTGAAAGCAACTCCCTTACAGCCACTATTGAAGAGGCTATCCAGAAACAAACTGCTGTTCACCTTATCTTGTCTGAGACAAGCTTTACAGGTGACATCATCAAATACGATCAGCAACGCCAGCAAATTATCGTGAAAAATTTTGCCAAAAATGTGACCCGTATTATCCGCATAAGCGATATTCAACGCCTGCGATTTGTCCCTTCAACTGTCCAAACAGCCCAAAAAAATAGATTTAAGAAAGAGTGAGATGTAGTTGCTGCATCCCACTCTTTTTTCTTAGCGAATTTGTTCAAAATGTAAATGAACTGCGATATGATCTCCATAACCACTTCTTTCCAAGTCACGTTGTAGACGATAGGAAATGTAGTGTTCTGCAATAGTAATGTAACCTGCACCCAGCAAACGATGTTCAACCATAGACTGAATCATGCTAATAGTCGCACGTTCCACCTTGGCCTCTTCCAAATCCAAAACCACTTTCTTAGTGACTTGTGCAAGGTTTTGACGTAAATCATCTGTCAATACATAGACAGTCTGGGCTGCTTTTAAGATAGCTTGGTAAATCTTATCTGGATTAAATTCAGCAATTTCTCCATCACGTTTGATTACTTGCATAGGTATCTCCTTTACTCTTTGTTTTCTTTAATTTCTGCCAGCATTTTTTCTTCTTCTGCTGTCAGTTGATAATGTTCAAGCAAATCCGGTCTGCGTTCATAGGTTTTCTTTAAACTCTCATACAGGCGCCACTGACGAATCTTCTCATGGTGTCCACTCATCAGTACATTTGGCACGACCATACCACGATAATCATAGGGACGTGTGTACTGAGGATACTCGAGAAGCCCAGAAGAAAAACTATCATCTTGGTGGCTAGACTCCTTGCCAATCACTTCTGGAATCAGGCGTACCGTAGCATCAATCATGGTCATGGCTGCCAATTCTCCACCAGTCAGGACATAGTCCCCCAGGGAAATCTCATCTGTCACCAAGGTCTTAATGCGCTCATCATAACCCTCGTAGTGCCCACAGATAAAGATTAGCTCTTCCTCTTGAGACAAATCCTCGGCATAAGCTTGATCAAACTGCTTTCCAGCAGGATCGAGGAGAATGACGCGCGGATTTTTCTTTTCAATAGTATCAAAGGCATCGAAAATGGGTTGTGCTCGGAGCAACATCCCCTGACCGCCTCCGTAGGGCTCATCGTCGACATGGCGGGCCTTTTCAGCATTTTCTCGAAAATTATGATACTGGATATCCAAGAGCCCCTTTTCTCGAGCCTTTCCAACGATTGAGTGCTCTAGTGGAGAAAACATCTCTGGAAAAAGGGTTAAAATATCAATCTTCATCGTCTAACCCTTCTAAGATTTCCACATCGACGCGGTTATTTGGAATATCGACATTGAGAACCACTGGTGGGATATAAGGCAAGAGCAAATCACGCTTGCCTTTTCGCTTGACCACCCAGACATCGTTGGCACCTGGTTGCAGGATTTCTTTGATGGTTCCAATCAAGTTATCACCCTCATAGACTTCCAAACCGATAATCTCGTGATAATAAAATTCACCATCGTCTAGGTCATTCAAATCTTCCTCAGCAACCTTGAGACTGTATCCCTTGTACTTTTCAATAGCATTGATATGGTACATGTCTTTAAATTTGATAATATCAAAGTTCTTCTGTTTACGGTGACTAGCGATGGTCACTGTTTGAACAAACTGATCTTTTTCATCAAACAAGGCCAGCTCAGTACCTTTTTTAAACCGTTCTTCTGCAAAATCCGTCACAGACAAGACTCGCATCTCACCCTGCAACCCCTGCGTATTGACGATTTTCCCAACATTAAAGTAGTTCATCTTGTCTCCTGTATCTATTTCTTTCCATCTTATTCTGACAATTCTCGAATAATAGTCGCAATTTTTTCTGATTCTGACCATTGTAAATAATGGTGATTCCCTCCTAAAATGAGTTTAGTATTGGAAGTCCAATATTCTGATTCTCTGTACTCTTTTTCTCTATAAGCCTGACAAAAAATAAATACAGGGATATAAGATTCTATAGATACATTCTCAAAATCTTCCTCAGTAATCTCTCCAGATATCTGAAATCCTGTATCTTGATTTTCCAACTCTGAACCTTTTTCTTGCATTATTTCCCAGATTTCTTTATTAATTTCAGGGCTAAATGTTGCTTGAGTTAAGTTCTTAAAATAAAGTTCAGGACCAAATTCTTCAATCAGTCTCATTTGCTCTTCCATTTCTGGATAAGGATTTTCTGAAAAATCAGCAAACATGACGTTTTTAGTGGTCGGTTCAATTGCTACTAAAGCCTGACACTTAATTGGTTTCTTGAGCAATTCACAAGCTAAAATTCCACTCAAACTATGTACACAAAGTATATATTCAGAAATCCCTAATTCTTCAAGTACTTCATAAACCGCATCTGCAAGATTATCCAGATTTTTTCCAGCTTGGTCATGAATCGGACTCCTACCTGTGTTCGGAAAATCAATTGCCAAGTAACCAATTGTGGGCGGAAGTTTTTCGAGTATAAGTGAAAAATTTTCATAACTTGGTAGCAAACCTGCGCCACTTAAACAAACTAGCATTTTCTTTTGCTTTTGATAAGTAACAGAGAGACTACCAATTTCTGTAGATACTTCAAACCTCTTCATAAAGAAATCCACTCGTTCTATATAATGAATTATTAAAAATCCTTATCCTTTATTTTATCACGTTCCAAAGATTTTCTCAAGTTAGAGGAAAATACATAGAGAGCCCGCTATAGTCCAAAAAGTGCTAATATTTTCCTCTTTAATGTTAATTTATATTTGAAAGATGAGATATTTACATTCCCGTTATACATATTGCTATAAAATGTATATTCCCCAATTTCACCCTGACTTGTTTTCCATTTCATTCTTAAACTAGGCATATTCTCTGGTAAATTTGTATGAATCAATAAGCATGTATAATTCTTTAAATTTTTAACTGTATGCAGTTTATTATTTACAATCAAACAATCGTTTCTTGAATCATAGTTTAAAGAATAAAATTCTACTATTTCAATATCAACTTCTTTGGGATAAAAAATCAAATGATTAAAAGGTTTGCTACTTATATTATGTGTAAATTCATGAATATAGTGAAAATTTGTATGTAAAGATTCAAACTCGAATGGTTTAATTTCCTTGATTTCAATATTATTGATATAAACCTTATTTTGGAAAGTTATCTTTATAATCACAGCAATAAATGTCGCAATTTGTAAAATTCGTAATAGCCAATCAATATACATTGACCAATCTATGTTAAAAACACAATCAATATTCATTCTTTTTCAGTTTTCTTTCAAAAATTCTTCCAAATCACGTTCATGTTTGTACTTAATGGCTGCAGTCTCATCTTTCTTAAAGATAGTCTTGGTAAGGTCAATATGGTTGATGGCGGCGATTGCGACGGTGTAGTGAATGATATCAGCCAGTTCTTTTGATAGTTCCTCATTAGAATCCTGAACGCCCTCTTTTCTACCAGAACGACCATTCAAAACCTCAGCTACTTCTCCGACTTCCTCCACTAACTTCATAAAGAGACCTTCCTCAGTCCGAGACTGCTGGTAATGTTCCAGTAGGTAGTCTTGTAATTGTCTAAACGTTAAATCCTTCATATCCTGCTCCTTGCAAAAAAAGCGAGACATTCGTCCCGCCCTTCTTATTTTTCGTCAATAACGATTCTTACTTTTTTGTCTTCAGTTGGGACAGAGTAGACAATCGTTCTTATCGCAGAAATAGTGCGACCCTTACGACCGATTACACGACCCACATCGCTTTGATCAAGATCCAAATGATATTCCAAAAATTCTGGTGTATCTTCAATCTTGATAGTTAAGGCATCTGGTTGTGAAATCAAGGGTTTCACAATCGCAATAATGAGATTTTCAATCGTATCCATCTGTCAACCTACTTTAAACTTATTTTGAGAATTTAGAATCGTGGAATTTTTTCAATACGCCTTCTTTTGAAAGGATGTTACGTACTGTATCTGAAGGTTGAGCTCCATCAGCCAACCATGCAAGAACGCGGTCTTCTTTCAAAGTTACTTGGTTTTCAGCAACAAGTGGGTTGTAAGTTCCAACTGTTTCGATGAAACGTCCGTCACGTGGTGAACGTGAATCTGCTACGTTGATACGGTAGAAAGGTTTTTTCTTAGAACCCATACGAGTCAAACGGATTTTAACTGCCATTTTTAAAGTCTCTTTTCTTATTTTTTATTTCGGTGAAATAGCTGAGCTATTTAGCACATGTTCTATTATAGCAGATTTCTAGCAGGTGTCAAGAAAAAAACTTGACAGACTATAAAATTCTTAAACCATTTAGAAATTTGTTAGAAGTAGGAAATAAATGTTTGAAAGAGGCTATCAGTGAATACTATTTTATACTCAATGAAAATCAAAGAGCAAACTAGGAAGCTAGCCGCAGCCTGTACTTGAGTACGGCAAGGCAAAGCTGACATAGTTTGAATTTGATTTTCGAAGAGTATTAGAAACATTTTATAAAGACCATCAACTCAAACCCTCCATATCGCCTGAACGAGATTTGGATACTTGGCTTCTAAATCCCAAGCCTGTTCCCAAGCGAAATATCAAGGATTTTAAGAATGATATTTACTAATTAATTTATAAAATATGAATTAATAGATTCTAAATAGGAGAATAATTTAGTTCTGTAAAAATTAATTTCTACACCTACAAAGCTTATTTTTAGACTTTATAACAGTCTAAGAAAAAAAGTAGAGATTCATACAGTATCTAGATTTTTCAAAAATTCTTTATCATCAAATATTATTAACGAAACTATCCAAATCAAATCCGATGCATTGCTTCAAAGAATTCTTTAGTTGTTTGACTAGCCAGGGCTTTTATTAAAAAATTTTTTCAAATAATTGCCACCTTGGCACATAAATTCTTGCTTTCTAAATTTAAATGTGATATATTTATAACATAAAATTTAAGTGTTATATATTTATAACAAAAAAAGGAGTCTATCATGAAAAAAAGTCAAAAAATGCATGGCCTCATTGCAATGATTGCCGTAGCTCTCTTTATTGATTTTATTGTTTTATTTGGTTCTAATCTTAGTTGGGGACCCAAGTTAGTTATTACTGGTATTTCAGTGCAAGGTCAAATTGTAGCTATTTGGAGCTGGCTACATATGAAACTATGGTCTCATAAGAGTCAGAAAGGTAAGGGAAAGATTATTTTTGACTTGTCTGCTAAGCTTTACACGATACTTTTATTTGCAGCAAGTATTTTTTATACAGTAGGAATTTGGGTTGCGACCCCAAGCGAAAGTTCTGGTATTAAAGAATGGATTTTAGGAATTGGCCTCGTTATTGAAGTGATTGTATTTGGTTTTTTCTGTTTGAAAAATGTCAAGGAAACTCCGGACGAACGCTTTTATGCTAATTTAGCCAAGGCAGCTAGCTTGATGTTTGCTTGTATACTAGGCGCACTGATGATCCTAGCAGTTATCATTGGGTATATGGGGTCTCTCACTCTTTACATGGGACAGATCTTTATTAGCATAGCTGCCTTGATTTGCATCTTTGCGGTTGTCTATTTTATCTTGGAACGTAGAGGATAAGCATGGCCAAAGAAAGCAATATTATTACTAATCTCAAATCTGTTCGTGAGTCCACAGGTATGACCCAGCAGGAGTTAGCCGACCGCATTGGCATGCGACGCGAGACAATTCTGCACTTGGAAAATAACCGTTACAATCCTTCGCTAGAAATGGCTCTTAAAATTGCTCAAGTTTTTAATCTGAAAGTAGAAGACCTCTTTGAACTCAGACAGAAAGAGGAAGCATAATTATTTTCGAGACCTAGTATTAAGTTCATTGATTAATTAGGAATTGAAGCCAAAAGAAAAAATCCTTTGAAAATGTGCTCTTTTAAAATATAGTAATTCTTTCGAATTAACCTTTACTAATTGTGATGCTTTACGAGCTTTCTTAAGATATGGCTCCCTAAATACTTTGAGTACACTTATAGCATTGATGCCTCTAAGCAAGCGATTTTTCTTTTGGCTTTCTCTAAAACTACCTTGTCACTAATATTTGAAATCCACTTCCTTTTAGGGTACAATGGTAGAAATAAATTTTTGAGAGGAACAGAATGAAAAAACTAGCAACCCTTCTTTTACTATCCACTGTAGCTCTAGCTGGATGTAGCAACATCCAACGTAGTTTGCGTGGTGATGACTATGTAGATTCTAGCTTGGCCGCTGAGGAAAGCTCCAAAGCAGCTGCCCAATCTGCCAAGGAGTTAAATGATGCTTTGACAAACGAAAACGCCAATTTCCCACAACTATCTAAAGAAGTTGCTGAAGACGAGGCTGAAGTGATTCTCCACACAAGTCAAGGAGATATCCGTATCAAACTCTTCCCTAAACTCGCTCCTCTAGCGGTTGAAAACTTCCTCACTCATGCCAAAGAAGGCTACTATAACGGCATTACCTTCCACCGTGTCATCGATGGCTTTATGGTCCAAACTGGAGATCCCAAAGGGGACGGTACAGGTGGTCAGTCCATCTGGCATGACAAGGATAAGACTAAAGATAAGGGAACTGGTTTCAAAAACGAGATTACTCCTTATCTCTATAACATCCGTGGTGCTCTTTCTATGGCTAATACTGGTCAACCAAACACCAATGGTAGCCAGTTCTTCATCAACCAAAACTCTACAGATACCTCTGCTAAACTCCCTACAAGCAAGTATCCAAAGAAAATCATTGAGGCCTACAAAGAAGGTGGAAACCCTAGTCTAGATGGTAAACACCCAGTCTTTGGTCAAGTGATTGACGGTATGGATGTTGTAGATAAAATTGCTAAAGCCGAAAAAGATGAAAAAGACAAGCCAACGACTGCTATCACAATCAATAGCATCGAAGTGGTGAAAGACTACGATTTTAAATCTTAAAAACCTAAAAATACAGTACCCACATACGGTACTGTATTTCTTTTATCCTCATTTTTAAGTTAGATTATTAAAATCCCAGATTTGGTCCATCCAACCTTCATAAAAGTCTGGTTCGTGGCAGACCATAAGGATAGATCCCTTGTATTCTTTAAGAGCGCGTTTGAGTTCATCCTTGGCATCCACATCCAAATGGTTGGTCGGCTCGTCCAGCACTAAAACGTTGTTTTCACGATTCATCAAGAGACAGAAACGAACCTTGGCTTGTTCTCCACCTGACAAGACCTGAATTTGGCTTTCAATATGCTTGGTTGTCAGACCACAACGGGCAAGGGCTGCACGAACTTCTGCTTGGTTGAGAGCTGGAAAGGCATTCCAAACAGCCTCTAGTGGTGTTTGGCGATTACCGCCTTCTACTTCCTGTTCAAAATAACCGAGTTCTAGGTAGTCACCGCGTTCCACTTCCCCAGCGATTGGCGGAATAATGCCCAAGAGACTCTTCAAGAGAGTCGTTTTTCCAATACCATTTGCCCCGATAATAGCAACCTTTTGATTACGTTCAAAGGTAAGATTTAAAGGTTTGGTCAGAGGACGGTCATAACCAATCTGCAAATCCTTGGCTTGGAAAATAAAGCGCCCTGGTGTACGAGCCGGTTTGAAATCAAAGGATGGTTTTGGTTTCTCACTTTGCAGCTCGATAATATCCATCTTATCCAATTTCTTCTGACGGGACATGGCCATGTTTCGTGTTGCAACACGCGCTTTGTTTCGAGTCACGAAGTCCTTGAGGTCCGCAATCTCTTTCTGCTGACGTTCGTAGGCTGCCTCTAGCTGAGATTTCTTCATAGCATAGACTTCTTGAAACTGGTAGTAGTCACCAGAATAACGCGTCAGCTGTTGATTCTCCACATGGTAGACAATATTAATCACATCGTTCAGGAATGGGATATCATGTGAAATAAGGACAAAGGCATTCTCATAGTTTTGGAGATAGCGCTTGAGCCAATCAATATGCTCAGCATCCAAGTAGTTGGTCGGCTCGTCCAACAGCAAGATATCAGGCTTTTCAAGGAGGAGTTTAGCCAAAAGTACCTTGGTTCTTTGCCCACCTGACAAAGAAGTTACATCTGTATCCATGCCAAAGTCCATGACACCAAGGGCACGCGCTACTTCATCAATCTTAGCATCCAAGGTATAGAAATCACGACTCTCCAGACGGTCTTGAAGTTCTCCCACTTCTTCCATGAGAGCATCAACATCCGCACCGTCTTCAGCCATTTCCATATAGAGGTCATTGATACGAGCTTCAGCTTTGAAAAGCTCATCAAAAGCCGTACGGAGAACATCACGTACCGACTGCCCTTCAGCAAGGACAGAGTGCTGATCCAAGTAACCAGCAGTCACATATTTGGACCACTCAACCTTCCCTTCATCTGGCAGCATTTTACCAGTCACGATACTCATAAAGGTTGATTTTCCTTCACCATTGGCACCGACCAGACCGATATGTTCCCCCTTTAGAAGACGGAAGGATACATCTTCAAAAATTGCACGGTCACCAAAACCGTGACTCAGATTTTTAACTTCTAAAATACTCATTTTAATTCCTTATCTTGTTTTTATGTAATTGTTTATAGAGAAGCCAAGCCAGATAGCCACCCAAGGTATTGGTCCACAAATCATCAATCTCAAAGACGCGATTAAAGTCGAAGAAAAAATCTAAAACTAGTTGCGTACACTCAATTCCTAGACTCACTAGAAAACTGAACAAAATCACTTTTCTTGTCTTACGCAAGTTTGGAAGGAGATAAAGGAGTTGGAAAATCAGAGGAAAAAGCAAGAAGACATTGAGGATATTTTGTAGAAAAATCCAACATAATTGTCCTATGTCACTCACCTCACCCAGTTTCCAGAGAGAATTGAAAGGAGTCAAAAGAAAAACCAGGCGTCCAAGATGCTGAATACCTGGAGTTTCCACTCCCACGGGAGATTGTTCTTGAGGAGTAAAGCAAAAATAGACGATACAAATGCTATAGAAAATGACTCCCCAGACTAAAACATGATTATAAGTTTTCTTCATCATTAAGGATTGACTGCTGCGACTGCTTTCTGGCGGTCACGTTTCATTGTGTTAGAGCGCAATTGTCCACAAGCTGCATCAATATCTGTACCATGCTCTTGACGAACCACACAGTTAACACCTTTTTTCTTAAGCGTATCATAAAAGGCCAGGACGCGCTCTTTAGGACTACGGCTATATTGGTCATGCTCACTAACTGGGTTATAAGGAATCAAGTTTACATAAGACAATTTCTTGATATTCTTGAGCAATTCAGCCAATTCCAAGGCTTGTTCTACACCATCATTAACTTCATTGAGCATGATATACTCAAAGGTCACACGACGATTAGTTGTCTCAATGTAGTACTCAATAGCTGCAAAGAGTTTTTCAATCGGAAAGGCACGGTTAATCTTCATAATACTTGAGCGCAACTCATTGTTAGGTGCGTGAAGAGAAACGGCAAGATTGACTTGAACTCCTTCATTAGCAAAGTCACGAATTTTATGGGCCAAACCTGAGGTTGAAACCGTGATGTGACGAGCACCGATAGCCATTCCCTTGTCATCGTTGATAGTACGAACGAAATTCAAGACATTGTTGTAGTTATCAAATGGTTCACCAATCCCCATGACAACGATATGGCTGACGCGTTCATCCTGACCACGCTCATCAAAGTACTTCTGAACCAGCATGATTTGCGCTACAATTTCACCGTTATTGAGGTCACGTTGTTTCTTGATCAAACCAGAAGCACAGAAGGTACAACCGATATTACAGCCGACCTGAGTGGTCACACAGACTGACAAACCATAGTGTTGACGCATAAGTACAGTCTCTATCAACATACCATCAGGCAACTCAAAGAGATATTTAACTGTCCCATCAGCAGACTCTTGAACGATACGTTGTTTCAAGGGATTGACCACAAATTGATCATTAAGCTTAGCAATCAAATCCTTGGAAAGGTTGGTCATCTCTTCAAATGACTGGACACGTTTACGGTAAAGCCATTCCCAGATTTGATCTGCACGGAATTTCTTTTCTCCCTGCTCCAAAACCCATTCCTGCATGGTTTGACGTGTTAAACTATAAATTGACGGTTTCATTTCTTCTCCTTATTCTCTACTCACTTCTGACGAATGACAAAATGACGTTGTCCCTTGTCCTCTTTCTGAGAATGCTGGTCTTTCTGACGACGTCTATTTTTCTTATCTGCATTCGGTTTTCGTTTGGTTTGAACCGGTTTCTTTCCTTTTTTAGAAGGTGTTTCTTCTTCCTTCTTACGCATTTTCTTGTCAAATGATGCGCGCTTAGGTGCTTCATTTTCTAAGACAAAATAGGCACAACCATAACTACAATACTCTAAAAGGTAGTCTTGTAAACGACTGATTTTTTCAAGTTTTTCTTCTGTTCGGTCATCCTTGTAAAAACCGCGTAGGCGAAGCTGTTCGTTGCTCCAGTCTCCCACGATATAATCAAACTTGGTTAAGACTTCTGAAAAACGCTGATTAAAAGCCGTCACATCAAAGGCTTCCTTGATGTTTTCCACCAAGGAAAAAGCTATCCCTTCCGTTTCTACCTTGTCCCCGTGTAAATGGAACTCAGGACCAGGAAACTTGTTATAGTTGTATAATTCAGGTGCAATTTCTTTTCGCATAGATATCCTTTTTCACGATTACTTAATACTTTATTCTACCATAATTTCTAGCAGTTAGCACGTTTCTCATAAAAATGAAAAAAGTCTGACGATTTTGTCAGACCAGAGTCATATAACTTAAAAAAGAGAAGAACAATTCTTCCCTCCAACTATCATTATTTAGCAGCTGCGTACAGTTCATCTACTTTGTTCCAGTTAATCACTGAGAAGAAAGCTTTGATGTAGTCAGGACGCACGTTGCGGTATTTCACATAGTAAGCATGTTCCCAAACGTCCAAGCCCAAGATTGGTTTTTTACCTTCTGAGATTGGTGTGTCTTGGTTTGCTGTTGAAGTCACTTCAAGTTTCCCCTCTTTGTTGACAACCAACCATGCCCATCCAGAACCGAAACGAGTTGTTGCTGCCGCAGTGAAGGCTGCTTGGAAGTCTTCAAATGAACCAAATGTTGCATCGATTGCTGCTGCAAGTTCTGCTGAAGGAGCTGTTTTTTCAGGAGTCATCAATTCCCAGAAAAGAGCGTGGTTCAAGTGTCCACCACCATTGTTGATAAGTGCTTGACGGATATCAGCTGGGATAGATTCTACATCAGCAAGCAAGGCTTCAAGGTCTTCACCGATTTCAGGGTGTTTTTCAAGAGCTGCATTAGCATTGTTGACATAAGTTTGATGGTGTTTGTCATGGTGCAAGTGCATTGTTTCCGCATCAATGTATGGTTCCAAAGCATCATATGCATATGGAAGATCTGGTAAGATAATAGCCATCTGTAATACCTCTTTTTCTTTCTATATGAAAATGATAACGCAAACATTCACTTTTTTCAAGTTTTTTGCTTATAGATGAAGAAATCACTGAGATACTTTCGAATAATACTCTTCGAAAATCTCTTCAAACCGCGTCAACGTCGCCTTGCCGTAGATATATGTTACTGACTTCGTCAGTCTTATCTACAACCTCAAAGCAGTGCTTTGAGCTGACTTCGTCAGTTTCATCCGCAACCTCAAAAACATGTTTTGAGCTGACTTCGTCAGTCTTATCTACAACCTCAAAGCAGTGCTTTGAGCTGACTTCGTCAGTTTCATCCGCAACCTCAAAAACATGTTTTGAGCTGACTTCGTCAGTCTTATTTACAACCTCAAAGCAGTGCTTTAAGCAACCTGCGGCTAGTTTCCTAATTTGCTCTTTGATTTTCATTGAGTATAAAACAAGCAAATCAGCAAGAAACCCACGACAAGATAATCTTGACGCGGGTTATAGTTTCAAAAATAATTTCAATTTACCTGACTAGCAATCTGTAGGAGTGCCTTTTCAAAAAGGAAACCTTTTTCATAAAGACCTGTCTTAATCTGATAGTCTGTCTCAATCAAATAAGAAATAGCTTGCTTCAAAAAGCTCAAGGAAAGTCCTCGTGCATCTCTCAGCGCAAACTTGATTTGATAGGGATTAGGATTTCGTCCGAGAAAACTACCTAAACTACTTGCAATCTGAGATTCTGTTTGCCCAGACTCTGATAAAATCTTCACCTGAATAAAAGTCCTAAATTGTCCCAGCATGACTGCAATCAACTTGATTTCGTCTTCACCTTGCAAGGTCAAGTCTCTAACCAAGTCGCGCGCCTGGTCCATCTTTTTAGTCAAAATAAACTGAGTTAAATCAAAAATATTGTCCTGCAAGGTCTTGGGAATAGCATTGATAATATCTTCTTCCTCAATAATAGAATTCGCCTTATAGGACTGTAAAAAGAGCAAATTTTTCTGGATTTCGCTAAATTGAAAACCAGATTTGACGAGAAGATTTTCAAAGGATTGCCCCACAAACTGCAGACCTTGTTTCTGGCTCCACTTTTGGAAATACTGGCGCAATTCTTGTTCTTTTGTTTCTACTGCATCAAAGACCTTGGCATCACGCTTAAGTAATTTTACCAGCCGTCTTTTACTATCCAGTTTTCCTTCTGCAAAGATTAACAACTTGGTTGTTGGTGAAGGGTTATCAAGGTATTCTTCGAACGACTTGAGCTCATCATCTGTTAAAAAGCGCTTTTTAGCAGTCGTGATATCGACAAAATGATCCAATATCACGATTTTCTCATCCGCAAAGAAAGGAAGGCTGACTAACTCCAGTTCCACATCCTTGTAAACTACTTCTTTCATATCAAAGTAGGCAAAGTTGAGGGCAGCAGAATCATAGCCAATCTGTTTCAATACTTGACTCTTCATCACTTCAAACTGACCCTGATCTATGCCTGTAAACAGGCTCAGGCTCGGTAAATTTGATAAAGTCAACTTCTGGCTTTCTTCAATAGCTAGCATCTTCTCTCCTTTTCTTCTGATTTTTTAATGAATTTAATCAATATAGCGCAATTTCCCACGGAAATCTTCTAAGCTTTCGTACCCTTTTTCCGCCATGATTGCTTTCAGTTCATTAGTAATGCGGTCAAAAGCGCCAACTCCTTCTTTGTGAAGGGTGGTTCCCACCTGCACCATACTCGCTCCACAGAGGATATGTTCAAAGGCATCACGACCAGTCAGAACTCCTCCTGTTCCGATGATTTGGATTTGAGGGTTTAAGCGTTGGTAGAAAGCATGAACATTAGCAAGAGCAGTCGGTTTGATGTACTCTCCACCAATGCCACCGAAACCATTTTTAGGACGAATAACGACAGACTCATCTTCTATATATAGGCCGTTTCCGATTGAGTTGACGCAGTTGACAAACTTGAGCGGATACTTGTTGAAAATAACTGCCGCTTGGTCAAAGTGAACAATATCAAAATATGGTGGCAATTTAATTCCAAGAGGTTTGGTGAAGTAGGCAAACACCTCTGCCAAAATCCGGTCTGTTGTCTCAAAATCATAGGCAATCTGAGGTTTTCCTGGAACATTTGGACAGGAGAGGTTTAGCTCAGTCAGACCACGAAAATCACTCTCTTGGACTTTTTTCAAGATAGTATGGGTTTCCTCTGGAGACATGCCGACTAGAGATAGGAAGAAAGTTCGGTTTGGCTCTTTTTCTTGCAAATCCAAAAGATAATCCAAATAATAGTCTAAGCCATTATTCGGCAAGCCCATAGAGTTGATGGAACCAAGTGGAACATCTTGATAACGTGGCTCAGGATTTCCCTGACGAAAGTCCAAAGTCGCTGTCTTTGTGACAAAGGTTCCTGCCACTGAGTTTTTAACCCCTTCCAGCTCCTCTATCGTCATACAAGCCACACCTGCTGCATTCATCAAACAATTGTCAAACTCAAAACCAGCAATTTGCGTTTTTGTTGATACCATTTTTGATCCTCCAGATTCCTTTTATTGCTAATATTATACCATATTTTCAGATTTTCTCTTTGAGAAAGATATTTACAAGAAAAAGGTTCGTTTTTTATCTACTTTCAAAAAGTCTCAAAACTAAATTGATAGAATTTTTAGAAAATTTTTGTTTTTCTCTTTACAGTTAAAAAAATTTCTGCTATAATGACACACATAATTAAATTAGAATTTAAGGAGAACGACATGACATCTGCTAAAGAATATATCCAAAGCGTGTTTGAAACTGTGAAAGCTCGTAACGGGCACGAGGCTGAATTCCTCCAAGCTGTTGAAGAATTTTTCAACACTTTAGAACCTGTATTTGAAAAACACCCTGAGTATATCGAAGAAAATATCTTGGCACGTATCACTGAGCCAGAACGCGTGATTTCTTTCCGTGTTCCTTGGGTTGACCGTGATGGAAACATTCAAGTAAACCGTGGTTACCGTGTTCAATTCAACTCAGCTGTTGGGCCATACAAAGGCGGACTTCGTTTCCACCCAACTGTTAACCAAGGGATTTTGAAATTCCTCGGATTTGAACAAATCTTCAAAAACGTCTTGACTGGACTTCCTATCGGTGGAGGTAAAGGTGGATCAGACTTCGATCCTAAAGGTAAAACAGATGCTGAAGTGATGCGCTTCTGCCAAAGCTTCATGACTGAATTGCAAAAACACATCGGACCATCACTTGACGTACCTGCTGGTGATATCGGTGTTGGTGGACGTGAGATTGGTTACCTTTACGGTCAATACAAACGCCTTAACCAATTTGATGCTGGTGTCTTGACTGGTAAACCTCTTGGATTTGGTGGTAGCTTGATTCGTCCAGAAGCAACTGGTTATGGTTTGGTTTACTACACTGAAGAAATGCTTAAAGCTAACGGTAATAGCTTTGCTGGTAAGAAAGTGGTTATTTCAGGTTCTGGTAACGTTGCTCAATACGCTCTTCAAAAAGCAACTGAACTTGGTGCAACTGTTATCTCTGTATCTGACTCAAATGGTTATGTCATCGATGAAAATGGTATCGACTTCGATCTTTTGGTTGATGTTAAAGAAAAACGTCGCGCTCGTTTGACTGAGTATGCTGCTGAAAAAGCAACTGCAACATATCACGAAGGTTCTGTATGGACTTACGCTGGAAACTATGACATTGCGCTTCCATGTGCGACTCAAAACGAAATCAACGGTGAAGCAGCTAAACGTTTGGTTGCTCAAGGCGTTATCTGTGTATCTGAAGGTGCCAACATGCCAAGCGACCTTGATGCCATCAAAGTCTACAAAGAAAATGGTATCTTCTACGGACCTGCAAAAGCTGCCAACGCTGGTGGTGTAGCCGTTTCAGCTCTTGAAATGAGCCAAAATAGCCTTCGCCTCTCATGGACTCGTGAAGAAGTTGATGGACGTCTCAAAGACATTATGACAAACATCTTTAACACAGCTAAAACGACTTCAGAAACATACGGTCTTGATAAAGACTACCTTGCAGGAGCTAACATTGCTGCCTTTGAAAATGTAGCAAACGCTATGATTGCCCAAGGTATTGTTTAAGATTTATTTGCTCAATCCTCAATCACTACGATTGGGGATTTTTTTGTTGAATCCAAAAAACTCACCATTAACAGTGAGTTTTAACATCAGAATTTATTTTACTTTCATTAGGGCAGATGACAAACACTCAACAATCTCATCAACTGTTTCATCGATGTTTATAGTTCCTTCATCATTCAACATCATGGGAATAAGATAAGAAAAACTCAATGCTAAAATGTATCGAACAATTCTTTCATTTGACCAATTTAGAATAAGTCCTTTTTCTTTAAATTGATTTAAAACAGGGCTAATTGGTTCTATTATAGATTGAACAATAATATTTCCTAACTGGATAGAAAGATTTTTATCAATAAAAGAACGCCCCAAGAGAATTTTAACATGCATTTGATTCTTCTGAATGAAAAAGAGCCTATCTCGAACAATACTTTTTAAAAAGAAGGGAAAAGTTTCTTGATCTACTGTGAATTTTTTTTCTGAGAAATCCGCAATTACTTCTGGAATAACCTGTTCTAGAAAAGTAGATAAAATGGCTTCTAAAATACCTTCCTTTGTTTTAAAGTAACTAAAAACAGTTCCTTCTGACACTCCAGCGCGTTCGGCAATAAGGCTGGACGTTGTATTTTCAAATCCCATTTCTGAAAATAATTTTAAGCTTGATAATAATACTCGACGTTGTTTCAAGCTCAAGTTGCTAACTTCTAACGTCTGAGCATACTTTTGTTCTAAACTTTCCATCGCTAGCACCTCTCTTCTACTCTCTTACTTTTACTACTTTTTTGCCTCGACTGTGTCCCATTTTCAGACTACGATAGGCTTCTCTAACTGACTTTAGAGAAAAGTCATACACTTGATCAATTTTCAGCTGAACCTTCCCGTCTGAAACCATTTCAGCTAAAGTGCTAAAATCATCATATGTGGAATGTCTCGGACCAGTAAACTGAGCACCTTTTATCATGACATAGGGCGAAGGTACTAATGTCCCAATAGCTGTCCCCTTCAAGCCTAAACTAAAAGCCAATCTAACATAATCAGATCCATAACAATCCAAAAATTTTGTAATAGGCGTTGGACTAGCTGATAGAAGCGCCTTCTTGATATTCTCTTCGTAACTTACTGGTATGGCACCTAAAGACTTTAGATACTCTGCATTTTTCTTACTTGCTATTCCAATCACTGTCGCCCCCTTAGCAACTGCATACTGTACTGCAATACTTCCAATACCTCCTGCTGCAGCTGAAATAACAACAGTATCTCTTGAATTTAAACCAATTCTTCTAAAAGCCCCACCCACAGTTAGAGCAGCTACTCCCATAGTAGCTGCGTGAGTCATGTCGATCATCTCTGGTTTCAATACAATTTCTGATTCATTGACACAAATTTCTGTTGCTAAAGCTCCCCTCTTAGTTCCCAAACCAGGATCACTAATCATTGTTCCAAACACCTTATCTCCTACTGAAAACCTAGTTACTTCATTTCCAACTTCTGTAATAACTCCAGAAAAATCTCTCCCCACACCTCTTGGAAATAAAGATGATTTAGACTCAAACCAACGACTTGGTTTCCTTAATTTCGTTATAAAAGATAGAAATCGAAGGGGTTTCGCTCCCTCAAAAGTTTTATAATCAATAGGATTTAAACCAACAGCATGAACTTCTACTCTCACCTGATTTACATCCAAGTCTGTAGAGTCGATCTTCAGCAAATCCAAGACCTCTTCGTTACCGAAACGACTGTACTCTATTGCTTCAACAACCATTTTCTTTACTCCTTAATTTCACAAAAATTGAGTGAACACTCATTTTTATAAATTATACTCTTAATTTGTAAGAAAATCAATATTATCGTTTGATAACGATTTATGACATGATACAAATATCCATCATTTCGATTTACCAATATGATTCTTTCAATCTAACTCTCCTCACTTTTAAAGCTTCCTTTCCCTTTTTTGCCCCCGGGCACATAAAAATAAAAACCGCTACTCCTAAGAATAGCGGTTTAATCATGTTTTTAAGCTACTAATGTAGTTGCTCTATTATTTAAATAAAATGAAGTGTTATGAATAACTTCAATATCTTTAAAGCTTTTTGTTAGATTTATAATTTCAACTATAGCCATCTCTTCTCCTTAGTTTACAGCAAAAAAATATGCTTAATTTTTATTGTTTTTGTAAACAATCAGCGAACCCAATACTATTCCATTCAACAAACCTAAAGAAATACCATATTCAACTGGAAAATCTAAAAAAATTGCAAACACTATTCCAATCATCACCCCTAGTGAGGCTGCTATTGAAATTACATATTCATTTTCTTTCTTCATTTTCTTTACACCTCATTTCCTTTTTGTATATAAGCTGTAGTACTCTCCACCAAGAGCCATTAAGTACTTATGATTTCCTGACTCAACAATCTTACCACCTATCATTACAAAAATAATATCCGCATCCTTAATCGTTGACTATCTATGAGCTACAATTATTTGAGTACAGCCCTGACTTTTTATATACTTTGTTATTCTTTCCTCATTAATAGTATCTAATGCACTAGTTGCTTCATCTAAAATTATAATACTTGGATAATTTATTAATGCACGTGCCAGTGCTATCCGTTGACTTTGACCACCTGAAATATTTGAACCCATCTCTGAGATGATAGTATTAAATTTCATCGGCATAGCCATGATTTCATCATAGATTTGAACTACTTTACAAACTTCCTCTATCTTTTGTGAAGTAACTTCGTGCTTTAAAGTTATATTATCAAGAATACTTCTGTTCAATAAAAATGAATCCTGTGGAACTACTCCTAAATTTTGACTTAATATTTTTTTATCTATTTGATTAATATTTACACCATCAAATAAAACTTTTCCTGTATCAATCTTATATAATCCTGATGGTATTTTTGATAACGTACTTTTTCCTGACCCCGGTTGACCGACTAGTGCAATTCTCTGTCCTGACTCAATAGTCAAATTTAAATTTTCTATTACAGGAGCTGACTCTTTGGAATAAGAGAAAGATAGGTCCTTAATATCTATTCTACTTCAAACGTTTCTAAACTATACTCCGGAAAATAATTTAACCAATAATTAACCATACTATCTTTCATCGTATCCTCCAACCAGTACTAAGAGTCTGGGACAAAAGTCTAACCTTAAATATAAAAAGCGAACAAAACGAGTTATCTGACACTCAAAATTCTGTCTTGTTCGCTTTTTTGTCTAATCTATCGATTTTTAAAATTTATAATAAAGAATTCCTAAAATCAAAATCTTTTTGTCCCAGACTCTTAGGTGTACACCTAAACATTTTATCCACCGACAATAATAATATCCATTACCAACAATAAAATTAGGGAATTTTTTAAAATTTTCTTCATATTTAGACTTCCTTTCAGTTTTTATTTATTGTACAATAAATAAAAATCAATTACTTTTTTGTTGGGAAAACGGGAAAATTATGAAATCAAAACTTGGCATCACACTCAGAAAAGTTCGTAAAGGAAAACAAATCAGTTTATGTTCTGTTGCTGACGAGCATCTTTCTAAATCTCAAATATCTCGATTCGAACGGGGAGAATCAGAAATATCTTGTATTAGGCTTATCAATATTTTAGACAAGTTGCACGTTACCCTAGATGAGTTTCTTATTTTACACGATGATGACTACACCAATAGTGAATCATTTGCTAACCTAGTTCAATATATTCGTAAACAATACTCCACAAAAAATTTTGATAGTATTATTGAATTACTATCAAACTCTTCAAGTTATAACTTGGGTCCTTATGAAAAGACAATGGTAAAATCGATTCTCTATACAACAAATAAAAATTTTCTCCCCTCGGATGAGGAGTTATTACAGCTAACAGATTATCTTTTTAAAGTTGAAAACTGGGGTTACTATGAAATTATCCTATTAGGTAACTGTGTAAGAACAATTAAATATAACTCCTTTTTCCTATTAACTATAGAAATGTTAAAAAATTATCTCTATTCAACTTTAAATAAGACAAATAAACGGCTTGTTACACAATTGGCAATCAATTGCCTAATTGTTAGTATTGATAAAGAAGAATTTCAAAATTGTAGTTTTCTAATCAAAGAAATAAAAAAATTACTAAATAATGAATTAAACTATTATGAACAAACCGTCTTCTTATATACATGTGGATACTTTGAATTTAAGTGCAATCTTGCGAACGGAATCGAAAAGATGAAACAAGCACTTCAGGTATTTGAAATTCTAGGAGAACATAATATAAAAGCACAGTACCAAGAGCACTATGACAAATATATTAATCAATAGCATAAAGATAGTTAATCTTTAACCACCATAGGATTAGTTCTTGTTATTCCAATAGTATTTCTATACTAAATTTTTTATCAAAATCCTTATCATTCAGTACTTTTACAAACATTTCTAAATTTTTTATTAAGCTCTCATACTCATAAAGATAATGATCTAGCTCCTCTTGAAACGCTCTTATTTCTTCGCTTACTTGTTCTACTGTAATTGATTCTGGCAAATTTAATTTTGAAAAGTCATATCTTGCAAGCTTTCGACTGCTCACATCCTCACTCTTCAAATTGATAAGCACTTCCGCCATCTTATTTAAGTTGGCAATTTTTTCATTAATTTGATTTTGTTTTATATCTATCTCTGCTATTTCTTTTACTAACTCGTCTTTAATGTCTTGGTATTTCTTATCTGCTTCAGTTAATTCAATGAAGAGGTTAATCTCAGTAATCTTTTTCTGTAGACTCTTAACTGTAGGTCTTCTGTATGGTATTACTCGACTATCGTTGGTTAGCTGTCTTATCAATGTTCGTCCTTTGACATACTGATTCTTATCCGAATGTTCTTTGTTATATACAAAGTATGAGGTTGTCTCACGTATAAAGATTTTATATTTTTTCTGATTCTCTTCTTCCAGGATATCTAATTGATAATTGGGAATGAAAATGAGACCACTCTGCTTAATACCAAAAGACACTTTGATATAAATGCCCTCATCAACTAGCTTCTCTATTTGCTTCTCTGCAAGTTCCACTTCAAATTCACGAACGGTATCTCGTTTTTCCGTAAATGTCTCAAAGGCTTCCTCAATCTCTTCAGTGGATACTTTATCCTTATCTCGTTCTTCTTGGAATGCATGGTACTGTTCCTTTAAATTCTCTAATCCTTCTGAAGCAACGACTTCCTTATTTTTAAAATAATCTTGAAAAAATTTGACGTCATATAATTTCTTATCACTTATTTTTTGATGACCCAAACTTATCTTTTGATTCTCTTCTTCCAGGATAAAAGTTACATTTTTTTGTTTTAAGTCAATGGTTAGATTCAATTCTTTGGCTTTTGTTATTAAATCTTCTAAAGAATTGACACGGTTCAACAAAAATTCTAAACGACTTTCAATCTCTTGCTTAGCAAAATGCATTCTAAATAATTCTTCATCATATAGATCTCGTTTGCTGAGTTGGCGTCCTCGAATTGGTTTTGTCATTGCTCGATCCGTCATCATGAATCGACTATGCTTTTGACTAAAATCAATCTGAACATGCAACTGCTTTGCTTTCTCTAAAAAATCATCAAACGATTTAGATTGCTGCAACAAAAAATAAAGACGTTGTTTCAATTCAAATTTATGACTAGACTGCCTATATTTTTGATAGTCACGGTAAGAAAAACTCTTCTCGATAATTTTCGCCCCAGCCACTTTAGAAATACGGTCTGAAATCATACGGAGGTTTCGTTCCAAGGCATAGTTCCATATCAACTTTTTATCTGAATTGCGGTCAATAGCGTTGATTATGATGTGATTATGAACATGATCTTTGTCTGTATGAGTTGCTACGATAAACTTAAAACGACCTCCTGTCAATTCCATCATGGTCTCATAACCAATGCGGTTAATTTCTTCAGGTGTCAGATTATCTTCAGGAGAAAATGATTGAATGAGGTGATGAGCATGAATAGTTTGTTGGTGTTTTTCTTGTCGGTCGTTTCTGGATTCGTACAACTTGTCATTATTGGTGAAGTTGACATTGTACATCTCTACCATTTCTGCATGACTAGGGAAGTCCAAGTAATTGCTCATGCCAAAATCAGATACCAATTTCAAATTGTCCGTTTTATCAGGGTTGAGAATATACTTAATTAAACGCCTACGATATTTTTTTCCGTGCGTCGCAAAGTGTTTAGTAACTACCATGAAACTCCTTCAGTCTTTTCACCTCCACTTGAAATTCTTTGTCCACTTCCTTAATTAATTCTCCGACTCCTTTAATCAATTCTTGTAATTGGTCCTGAGAAATCAGATGGCTTTGATTAATCGCACGCGCAATTTGATTTATGTTATTTCCAATCCGTCTCAATTCAAAAACTAACTGGTCATAAGTATCAGTGTTAATCATGACAAATGACATATTGGGATTAAGTAAAACTTTTCTGGCATAGACTGAGAAATTTTGACAATTGCTCTTAGCAATCCGTTCATTCAATTGGTGTAATTCTGGATCAGTTAGAAATACTTTTTTGAGATTAGTACGATAGCGATAAACCATTACATCCTCCTAACCCATATATTTTTCACGGAACTCACGACTGAGTGGCTGCACTTGATTCACTTCTGCAATCAATTCTTGAACGCAAGTCAATAAGATTGAGACGTGCTCTTGCGTCACTTGATGATTTTCTCTTGCGATAACCAGAACTTTATACACATCTCGACTAATCTGTTCAAACTTTTGAGACTGCCAAAGGGAGAACCAACTTTCAAAAATTCTATCCTGATAATTCTTTTTCAATAAATTCTGACGAAGAAATTCTGAGAAACTATCCATTTTTTGTTCCCTCATCATTTCTTTTATCTGTTTTTCTTCTTGTCTCGTGATTCTAAATTGCTTTCTGATTGACTTAATTTCTTGTCCCATTCTGATATCCCTTCAACATTCTACTTGTCTGACAGTGTAAGTCTACCTCACATTGTCAGTACGCTTCCTAAAGACCTCACTTGCTTCTTGTTCGGTCTTTGCGAGCTCAGATATTGTGTCCACAATATCCCAAAAATCATATCTCTTGCCATTTCAAACCTTACGGTTCAAAAAACAAACGATATGAAAATCTGGTGGCTAGCCCCCAGATTCCCAGGTAAAATTCTTAGTTGTATTTTTAAAAGTTGAGAAAAGTATAGCTGAAGAAACTTGGAGAAGTTATCACAGGAGAATGATGGGTTGAAAAAAGAGCCTCGTGGCTCTATACAAAGGTAGATGAAATTGTTAGTTAGTATCATGTGTATGACTCTATCTAATAAGTCTAATATATTATTCAACGCGATTGTTTAATCATATTTTTTATTGCATCATCAATATCAAACACTGTTTGTTGACCATCAATCCATCTGTCCCAAAAATCGATTGTAGAGCTTTTAGGTTCTTCTTTAGGTTTATCTAATAAAATTTTAGTTGGTAACTTTATAGCATCACCAATTACAATACATTCGCCAACATCAAGGTTAGGTAGGGTCTCAACTAACCCAACTAATGAATCGGTCAACATTGTCGCTACTGCTGTTTTATCTCTATCATTTGTTATTTTCAACGAAATAATATTATTACATTGGGATATTATAGTTGAATTTAATTCCGCCGGTCTTTGAGAAACAACAACTAAGGAAACTCCATACTTACGCCCTTCTTTGGAAATTTTTTCAAAAATTTCTAAAGATTTTTTCTCAACAGCTTTTAGCTTAGTTATATCTCTTGGTATATATAAATGTGCTTCATCGCAAATAAATGCTAATGGATGTCTTGTTTCATTTCTTTTAGGAGTCATCCAAAATTGTACATCATATACTAATCTTGTTACAATACCAATTACAATTGATAACATATCTGATGGTATTTCAGATAAATCAATTACTTTAATATGTTTATCTCTTCCCATTATTTCAGAAATAAATCTATTTAAGTAATTAGAATCTGAAGTATGCTGTTCATTAAATACAAAGCCATATTTTTTATCGTCCATTTTTGTTTGCAATCTTGTAATCAGATTAGTCAACTTGCCATAATATTGTCCTTGCCTTGTTTTTTCTTGCCCCTTCTTATCACCTGACTTATACGTTTCGCCAGTTCTGTCTTCTTTAATATTTTCATTTTCTAAATATTCTTTTAACTCTTTTGTTGAAAACGGTATTGGAGTATCAACTGTAACAATATCCGAAGAAAAATTAGCTTTACTTTCTATATATTCCTTCTTTTTACTAAGAATATGTTTGACTACTATAGCTCTTTGATTAGAAGAAGTGCCCTCAGACGATTCAATAAATAAAGAATGTATTTCTTCATAATTGAAAAACCATAGTGGAATTTGTAAATCAGTTGCTGCATCACCAATTTTTATTTGCTTTGCATAAGACAACTCATTGTACTCTCCATGTAAATCAAAGATAATAATATTTGAATAGTCTAATCCATTAGTTTTCTCTAAGATATTAGCGACTGAAAATGATTTACCACTCCCCGTACTTCCAACAATTGCTGCATGTCTCTGGAAAAATTTATTTCCATCTAAAATTGCTTCAACAGACTGATTGCTAGCATATTTCCCAATATTTAATTCTTTTCCATGACTTTGATTATTAGTCAAGGAATTCATTATCATATATAGCGCATCGTCATCAGCTAGAAAAACTGGGCTATTTATCTCTGGATAAGTATTCACTGCCCTTTTAAAAATATTATTCTGAGTTGGAGAAATTTTGCTATAAAATGTCCCTACTAAGGTTATACTACAAAAATTATAAGAATACTCCAATAAGGAATCCTCATCAATTTCAGTACCATTAAAATCAATACTTTTCTTACTAACCTTAGTCACAATACCAATTAATTTCTCATCAGCATTATTACCTGAAAGAATAGCCAAATCATTTATCTTTAGTTTATTTAACAACTCTTCCTTTTTTACATTAACTATAACTTTTTGCGTATCAACATTTTGTACATTTCCAATTTCTTGAGTTAAGTACTGCTGTATATTTGCCATTTTTCACCTCATAATTGTCCTATAAATAGCTCTACAAATTCTTCTAAATCCCACAAATTCTTATCTATTTTGTACTGTTTACCTTTATAAACCATAAATGAGAGATTCGTTGTATTGTGCGTTCTCCCTATAACATTTTTATAAAACAAGGTCCAATTCTTATTACATACAGCCCTATTTATAACTTCTTCCTTTATATCCATAGTCAACACAATCACATCTTTGCTTGTGTTTTCAAAAACAGTATCAAATTGCTTATCATTGAAACCATATCCATAAATAAAAATAGCATGACTACTCTCATTATCTGTAATAACACTATTAAAAATCTCACGATGCTCTCTTAGTAGATTATGAGTCATCCCATATTGAAATTTCATACTGCCAGGAGCAATGATTTCAATACAATTACTATTCTTATCTAGATAACAGTAATCATTAGTTTGATAGGTAATGCCAGCTCGATTTATCCAATTGATAGATCCATGGGGTTTGAAAATTCTTAATATTGCTGTTGATTTTTTATAGTATTTGTAAGGATCTCTCAGTAACTCTGAATCAAATTTTTGAAATAGATTACCTTTAAATCCTAAAGTTGTAGTTAAATTTAATTTATCTGCAATAGTCTCAATAATTAAGTCATAGTTTGGTGTCATTATATCAATAATCTTTTTATTAACACTCACTGTCTTGTGGAGATAATTTAGTAATTTTTCAAATCCAGATGAATTCTTCAAAATATTCTCTCTCACAGCATAGTCAGATTCTAAAATAAATTTACCAGTAATTTCACGGATTTTTTCTACAAAATCATTTTTTGTATTTGAAATTGTTAAAAGAGCTGCTTCAAGTCCATGATTCCTTACCATAGACTGACACTCTCCCCAATACTTTTTATATTCAACGTTTTTATCTGAAGAGAAATTTTTATCTAGTTCATCAGCCAACTTACCCATACCAGGGACACCCATTACTATAGATAAACCCGTACCAATAATAAATTTTGGAAAATTTGCAGTTGATAAATAACGATTTTTTATATCAGAAAATATTTCTTTAAATTCTGTATCAGCAATATTAATTTCAAGCATGTACTGTTTCCACCCTTACGTATTATTTTTTACACATTGTTCTTTCATTTGTTCTTTCCCCACCTGCAACATCTCCTTCTCTACCTGACTCCACTCTCCAAACAGTAACTCATGAAGAACAGCTACTGCTGATATTTCATCATCTCTAGAATCGTAAACACAGGTCCTATCTCGTTGATAGATTTGGATTTGTTCAAAGATACCTAATTGCTCCAGCTGGTGGGTATTCTCAACTAGATTGTTCACTATCAGATCATGATGTTCTTTTGGAGTTGCGCGTGCTTGATTTGGATTGATGGCGTACAGTTCTTCATAACGGATAAGAGTACTTAGATAGGACAATTCAGGCTTTGTCGCAATTAAGGCTAATTGTACCTCATATCCCTTATTTTTCAAGAGTTGTACTGTTTTCTTTGGAACGTCAACTGTTCGTAAAGTTCCCTCGATCAAAAGATTGTATCCCAAATGACTCAATTCTCTTACTAAAGACTCTACCATTTTACTTGCAAAATCTTTGGTGTATTCTACACTGTCTTTGCCATATTCTTGCTGCAGTTCTAAATAGTGTGGATGCTGAGAACGAAAACTATCGCCATCTATGATAACAATATTTCCTTGAAATTCTTTCTGTTTAATACGATGAATTGTAGTCTTACCAGCACCACTTTGCCCTCCAAGCAAAATCGCTATAGGTTGCTTACTGGACTTTTTTCCTCTTGTCAGTGAGCGAATGTTCCGCGCTAGACCATGTTTGAACTCACTATCAGTATAATCTTGGATTTCCACTAGGCTACCATCCGTTTTTCAGATATCTCTAACATACGTTCAATTCCATCCAAATAGCCGCTATATCTCTCTATTTCATCAAAAGTTTCAACTAGATAGATATTCGTATGAATCAAATCAGAAAGATCATCACTCATTAAAATCCAAGGATTAGATTCATCATCAATGCTAATTCCCTGACTATCTTGATAGCGATAGAGTCGAGATAATAGATTAGCACCTCTTTCTTTCACAATTTCAATCTTTAAAGTCAGTTCATAATCTTCAACAGGATTGAACATTTTATCTTCTCCTACAATATCGACATAAGATACATTAAATTTCTGACAAATGATGTCAATTAATTCCGTAGAGACTGAACTAGTTCCATTTTCATAACGACTCAAGCTATTTCGAGAAATTCCTATAATTCTTGCAAATTCGGGTTGTGTTAAGTCATGTGTTTTACGTAAGGACTTTATGTTCTTTCCAATCATGGCAAACTCCTTTATTTTTATAAATCCATTATAGCATAAAAAAGCAAAACGCACCAAAAATGGTGCGTTGTTTCTTGTTTTTCTAGCCTAAACTTTACTTCTATAAAAGCCACCTAAAGTGTTATTCCTTTTCAGGTGGCTTTTCTCAAAATACTATACATTAAAATACTCTTGTTTAATTTTTATAAGCAGATTGTTAGCAACAGAGGTTACACCAACATGCATCAGTTCAGGATCAGAATAATCCAGATTGCGAGCATAGCCTTCTGCAACAATCTGAGCAATACGCTCATCCAATTTATAATTGGAGGCTTTTAATAGTGCACAAAATAATTCTGAACTATACAGTTTAATATTATTTTCCAATGATACTACTGCCATTTTTGTAACTCCTCCCCTGTTTTTGATTGATAAACCTTCTCTATTTTCATTATATCACAAAAAGATTGGTTGTGAATGGATAATTATTTAAAAGAATAGAGGTTTCTAAACTCAGCAAGCATTTCTTCTTTTGTAATTTCATTCTGACGAAAACGAGCTAAAGCTTGGGTTGGATTGTCATCAGTCTGAACACCATAGATAAAATCAAAATGGTGTTGTAATTCATCTGGATTTTCCCGATTTTGAACGACAAGTGGCAATGATAGTCACGGTTCTTAAAAATTTCTACAAAATTTGAAATACGAAATTCTACTATAATTAGAATCTATACATAGCTTACTTCTGGTCATTTAAAACGAACCCTGTTCTCCAAAATAATTTTATTAAAAAGAAAAACCCTGCCAAATCAATTTTTGGTAGGGTTTTTGGTAGGAAACTAAATTAATTTATCAGTTTCTAAAATGTGTTCACGATTCTAAAAGGCTGATACTATAGTATTCCGAATTCTAATTGGTATATGCCTCTTATTTAAGAGTAACTGAAGCTCCAGCTTCTTCCAATTTAGCTTTGATTTCTTCAGCTTCTGCAGTTGCAACGCCTTCTTTAACAAGTGCTGGTGCACCGTCAACAAGTTCTTTAGCTTCTTTAAGTCCAAGACCTGTGATTTCACGTACAACTTTGATAACGCCAACTTTTTTGTCGCCTGCAGATGTCAATTCAACGTCGAATGAATCTTTAGCAGCACCAGCGTCAGCAGCACCAGCTGCAGCAACAGCTACAGGAGCAGCTGCAGTTACACCAAATTCTTCTTCGATAGCTTTTACAAGGTCGTTCAATTCAAGGATTGAAGCTTCTTTAATTTCAGCAATAATGTTTTCAATGTTCAATGCCATTGTTATTTCCTCCAAATATGTTTTAAATTTATAATAGATTTTCGTAGCTAGGCTACGCTGCGTAGCTTAAGATTAAGCTGCGTCTTCTTTGCTTTCTGCAACCGCTTTGACTGCAAGAGCAACGTTGCGCACTGGCGCTTGAAGTACAGAAAGGAGCATAGAAAGAAGTCCTTCGCGGTTTGGAAGAGTTGCAAGTGCAAGAATCTCTTCTTTAGATGCGACAGCGCCTTCGATTGCACCACCTTTGATTTCAAGTGCTTCAGCGTTTTTAGAAAAGTCGTTCAAGATTTTCGCTGGTGCGATAACATCTTCATTAGAAAATGCTACTGCAGATGGTCCAACGAATACAGATGCAAGATCTTCAAGACCAGCTTTTTCAGCTGCACGACGCAAGATTGAGTTTTTAATGACTTTATACTCAACTTCGCTTCCACGAAGCTCACGACGAAGAACTGTGTCTTGCTCAACTGTCAAACCACGAGCGTCTACAACGACGATAGATGCAGCAGCTTTCATTTTTTCAGCTACTACGTCAACTAGTTCCGCTTTTTTAGCAATAATTGCTTCACTCATTAGTGTGTTCACCTCCGTTATTATTTTGCTTGGGGAATTTTTCCAAAAGAAAAACGCGCCCAAACCTAGACACGAAAGTACAATACGCTTCTTTTTACATGATACGTTTTGTCCTCGGTAGGATATTTATGAGTCGAGCTCCCCTACTGTCTTAGGCAGTTTTTTCAAACCGTATATAAGTATAGCATAGTCAAAAAAAGAATGCAAGATTTTTGCAAACTTTTTTAAAATTTTTTCGTGATTTTTCTTTTAAAGTTCTACTGTCAGGACTTGACCTTGCTTAACAACTTGTTCTCCGGCAATATAGACATCATCAACATCACTAGATTTAACAGCATAAACTAGGTGAGAGAGCATATTTTCCTGAGGTTGGAGATGGATTTTCCCCTCTTGTTGAATGACCAGAAAATCTGCCTGTTTACCTACTTCTAGGCTTCCTATCTGATTTTCCATCCCTAGAACTTTAGCCCCTTCGATTGTTAGTGCCTTGAGGGCTGTTTCGATAGGGAATTGGCTGGCATCCCCACTTTTCATCTTCTGAAGAAGGGCTGCAGTCCGTCCTTCCTCAAACATATCTAGATTGTTATTGGAAGCAACCGAATCTGTCGCAATTCCGACTGCTACTCCTGCTTTTTGCAGTTGGATGATGGGAGCAATCCCTGATGCCAGTTTGAGGTTACTGATAGGGTTGTGAGCAATAGACACTTGAGAAGTTGCCAAACGTTCAATTTCTCGCTCGTTTAATTCTACCCCATGAGCAAAGACAGACGGATGATCTAAATAGCCCAGTTCTTCTAGAAAGGCGAGGGGACGTTTGCCGTATCGTTTCAGGATAATGCCTGACTCCTCCTTGGTCTCCGCCACGTGGATATGGATTGGAATAGCAAGCTCTTTTGCCATGTCTATGCTTTCTTCCAGCAAGTCTCTATCACAGCTGTAGGGAGAATGTGGGGCTACCATAACCTTGAAATTTGGATTTTTATATCCAATAATTTCTTCAATGATTGCTCGTGTTCTGCTTATGGTCTCATCAGTTGTCTCCGCCTCAGAAGAAAAGAGGGTAGGTGAGAAATAACAACGCATCTTGGAATCTTTCACTGCCTGATAAATCTGCTCAATATCCACACCATTGGGATTATACATATCATTAAAGGTTGTTGTTCCTGACTGGAGCATCTCTGTCAGAGCTTCTTTGACCGCCTTAGTAGTCATGTCGGGAGTAAATCCTGCTTCTGCAGGCCAGATATAGTCATTGAGCCATTCATGGAGATTGCTATCATCTCGAATTCCTCTCAGACCTGTCATTGCAGAATGGGTATGGCAATTGACCAATCCAGGCATAATCCAGGCTCCCTGATAGTCTATAAACTGCTCAGCTTGCTCTAAAATCTCTGACTTCTCTTGACCAACATAGACGATTTGAGAATCCTTAACTGCTAAGATTCCATCCAAATGAACATGGAAATCTTTGTCACAAGTCACGATATTTACATGCTGAAAGACTTTCATTGTTTTTCTCCTTCTAAGGCCTTGATTTTTTCTAGCTATTGTAACAAAAAAGTCACCCGAAGGCAACTTTTTTTGTCCATAAGATTTCAAAGTAGAAAGGATTATTCAGAACTGAAAGCCGCAGCTTGCTGCATTTGGTAATACTTACCCTTTCGAGCAATGAGTTCCTGATGGTTACCATATTCAACAATGTCGCCATCCACCAAGACTAGAATCATATCCACATCCTGAATGGTTGACAAGCGGTGGGCAATGATAAAGCTTGTACGCCCCTTCATGAGTTTTGCAAAGGCATCCTGAACCAATACTTCTGTCCGTGTATCAATGGAGGAAGTCGCCTCGTCTAAGATAAGAATCTTTGGAATAGCCAGAAAGATTCGGGCAATAGTCAAAAGCTGGGCCTGACCAACAGAGAGAGATTCTCCAGCATTTTCCAACCTGGTATCGTAACCCTGCGGCAACTGTTGGATGAAAAAGTCGGCATTGGCTGCTTTGGCAGCAGCAATCACCTGCTCCCGACTGGCATCAGGGTTTCCAAAGGAAATATTGTCATGAATGGTTCCTTGCTTGAGCCAGGTTTCTTGTAGAACCATTCCAAACTGCTGTCTCAATGATGCTCGGGTATAGTCGTAAATGGATTGGTTGTCTAGCAAGATATCTCCCGAGTTAATAGGATAAAAACGCATGAGGAGATTGATAAGAGTTGACTTACCAGCACCTGTCGGACCAACGATGGCTACCTTACTACCAGCTGGGATATCGATAGACAAGTCCTTAATCAAGATCTTTTCTGGATGGTAGCCAAAAGAGACCTGTTTAAAGGAAATGGCTCCCTTGACTTGGTCACTGGTCAAGACTTCCTTACCTGTTTCAGCTACCTCAGGACTTTCTAAGACAGCATAGACGCGCTCTGCACAAGCCAGAGCACTTTGCAACTCAGCTAGAACTGAAGAAATATCGTTAAAGGGCTTGGTGTACTGTTGGACGTAATTCAAAAAAGTCACTAAACGACCGATGGTCAAGGTTGAACCCATCATGATACGATAAGCTCCTACTCCAGCTAAAAGCGCATAAATGAGCGCATTGACAAAGCGAGTCGAAGGATTAACCGTTGATGAATAAAAGATGGCTGACTGAGAATACGCTGAGTAATTGTTATTCGCCTCATGCAGTCTTTGGATAAACTCTGTTTGAGCATTAAAGGACTGGATAATGGTCTGCTGGCTCAACGATTCTTCAATCAACTGAGTCTGAATTCCCCTCGTCTCTGTTTGCTTTTGGAAGAGATGATAGGAGCGTTTAGCAATAAAGCGTGAAATCACCATAGACAGTGGCGTCAACAGCAAGACCAAAAGAGTCATGAGGAGATGAATTTGAATCATGGCTAGAATGCTGACTAAAATCATCAAGACACCAATGAAAAATTGGTTAAAAATCATGGTCAAACCAGCTGATAACTGTTCTATATCCGTAGTTACACGACTAACCATCTCTCCACTTCCTTGTCGATCCACAAAGGCAATCGGTAAACGATGGAGCTTATGGATGATTTGCTCTCGCAAGTCTCTGGTATAAGAGAAGATTAGGCGATTATAGAGAAGAGGATTGACCCACTGTACAAGGGTATTTCCTATGACCACCAAGATCATTTGGAGAAAAATCTGCCAAAAAAATGGTGAAGAACCAGCCACCAGGACTTGGTCAATGACCTGCCCAATCAAGATAGGAAGATAAATTGATAAGCCTACCTGGGCAATAGTTCCTAGAAAGGCTAGGAAAAGGAGGAAGGGATGGCTTGCTAAATCTTTGACCAAACGTGTGAGTGTTTGATTTGCAGTTTCTCGTCTCATGCTAGTCCTCCTTTCCATGTTGGGATGCATTGATTTCACGATAGACTTGACTAGTCTTCATCAAGTCCTCATGCTTGCCGATAGCTAGGAGCTCTCCTTTTTCTAAGAGGAGAATCTGGTCAGCCATCTGGAGTGTCGAAGTCCGTTGAGAAATCAAGATTAAGCTCGTATTTGGCAGATTTTCTCGAATAGCTCTCAAGAGCTTGGACTCGGTAATGGTGTCGAGGGCCGAAGTTGCATCATCTAAGATGAGAAACGGAGCTTGGCGCAGGACTGCGCGGGCGATAGACAACCTTTGTTTTTGACCGCCCGAGAAATTTCGCCCTCCTTCCTCAACTAGGGCATCCAAGAGTCCTTCCTTTTCACTGACAAAATCCTTAGCTTGCGCGATTTCCAAGGCTTGCCAGAGTTCTTGATCAGTCACTTCTTGATTTAAACCCAAAGTTAAGTTGGAACGAATAGTTCCCTTAAAGAGTTTTACTTTTTGGGGCACATAGGCAATCCAAGACCGCCACTCCTCCAAATTACGAGGACTACGTCCATCTCGATAAAGGTCAATGCTTCCCTTGTCTGCTGGATAAAGTCCAAGGATGAGTTGCACCAAACTTGATTTACCAGAACCCGTTCCCCCAATAATACCAAGGATTTGCCCTTGCTTCATATCAAAGGAAATATCTCTCAGAGAAGGCTGGGCCGCATCAGGATAGGTAAAGGTCAGTTCTTGAACTTGTAAAACCTGATCACTGGTAGCTTGCTTTTGATCTAATTCTGAATGGATATCTTCTGGAGCCTCAGCAAAAACTTCCTCGATTCGCTTGGCTGAGATGTAGGACTGGTTGAGGGAATTGATCAGCATGGCGAGCTTGACCAATTCCACCAAGATCTGCAAGAGGTAGTTGATAAGGGCAATAAGAGCACCTTGACTGAGTAAACCTCCTTGAATTGAAATATAGCCTTGCCAGATAATGACGAGGAGAGTTCCATTGACAATCAGATAGGTCAGAGGTGTTAATAAACTAGACCAGAAACCTGTCTTTTCTTGTAATCTAGCATAAACTTGGTTAAGGGTTTGAAAAATCTGTAACTCTCGTTTTTCTTGACCAAAAGCACGGATAACTCGCATCCCTTGTAATTGCTGGCGTGTTTCCTGAACTAGTTGGTCCGTTTTCTTTCTCAGACTACTGTAGAGAGGATTGACTAGTCGAGAGAGCCCTACAATGACAATGGTCAAAATGGCAACCATGACTAAAAACCAGAAAGTCAGCTCAGCTGAGATTCGATAAGCCATAAAGATAGCCCCAAAAACGATAATAGGCGCTCGCAAAAAGAGACGCAGGAATTGATTGATACCAGTCTGAATCTGGTAAGTGTCCGAAGTCAAGCGAGTCACCAAACTAGAAGTGGTCAGACGGTCTCTGCTGTCCTTGGGCAAGGAAAGAATATGGCGATAGAGCTCACCTGTCAATTCTTTGGCAAATCCAACCGCAGCCTTAGCTGAGTAGAACTGGGCTATTAAGGCCACTACAACACCAATTACTGCAAAGATAAGGAGCAAACCAATCTGCATCCAGAGATGACCTTGATTTTTCTGGGGCAAGGATTGATCAACAATCCCAGCAATCACCATGGGAACCAAGAGCTCAAACACAGCTTCTAGTAGCTTGAACAAAGGTGCTAAAATCGATTCCTTGAAATAGGGTTTAAAGTAAGATAATAGGTGTTTCATAAATCCCTTCTATTCGTATTCTAGAAATCAAGAAAGTGGGAAGTACCCACCCTCTCTGTTTTATTTGTTTAAGTATGGCAGTAGATAGCCATATCCTGCTTTTTCCATCTCATCCTTGGCCACAAAACGCAAGGAAGCAGAATTGATACAGTAACGGAGGCCACCAAACTCACGCGGTCCATCTGTGAAAACATGACCCAAGTGAGCATTTCCTGACCGAGAACGAACCTCAATTCGCTCCATTCCATGGCTGAGATCCTTGTAATAATGAATCAATTCCTTGGAAATCGGACGGCTAAAACTTGGCCAACCACAACCTGAGGCAAACTTATCCTTGGCAAAAAAGAGTGGCTCACCCGTCGTGATGTCTACATAAATTCCCTCTTCAAAGGTTTGATCATAGACATTGGTAAATGGAGCCTCTGTAGCAGCTTCTTGGGTGACACGATAGGACTCTTCAGTTAAGCTTTCCTTTAACACTTCTTGACTAGGCTTTTCATAGTTAGAGGCATCAATCAATGGCTTATCAGCATCGGTCACATCGATATGACAGTAACCTGAAGGATTTTTCTTGAGATAGTCTTGGTGGTAATCTTCAGCTAAAATATAGTGGCGAAGTTTTTCCACCTCTACTGCAATCTTTCGCCCAAGCATACGCTCCTGCTCCTGCACCACTGTGTAGATAGCTGGCAAGTCTGCTTCGTCCTGGTAATAAATCCCAGTTCGATATTGGCGACCACGGTCATTCCCTTGTTGATTGATGGATAAAGGGTCGATGACACGGAAATAATAAAGTAAAATCTCTCTGAGTGACACTGCCTTCTCATCATAAATTACCTGAACCGTTTCTGCATGGTCTGTTTCCTTGAGCAGCTGGTAATTGGTCGTTTCGACTTGACCATTAGCGTAGCCAACACTGGTTGCTAGCACTCCAGAAATACGTGAAAAATACTCCTCTAAACCCCAAAAACAACCACCTGCTAAATATATTTCTGCCATCTTCGTTTCTCCTTTATCAAGTTTTTAACTAATACTCTTCGAAAATCTCTTCAAACCACGTCAGCTTACATCTGCAACCTCAAAATAGTATTTTGAGCTAACTTCGTCAGTTCTATTCACAACCTCAAAACACTGTTTTGAGCTGACTTCGTCAGTCTTATCTACAACCTCAAAGCAGTGCTTTGAGCAACCTGCGGCTAGGTTCCTAGTTTGCTCTTTGATTTTCATTGAGTATAAACTTCTTTTCAAAAAAAGGATAGGAAGCCCTCTGGTCGAGAGTTTCCCCATCCTATCTTCTATTCTTTATTTTGCTTCGACACGGACACCTTGGGTATCAACCTTCAAGTCATGAAGTTTTCCTTTGAAAGGTTGCTTTTCCAATTCTGCCTTAATCGTTGGCATCTTGTCATGAGAAGCCAAAACCATAACTGTCGGCCCAGCACCAGAGAGGTAGGTTGCATAGGCACCATTTTCTTTGGCCACTTGCTTAATCGTCGCAAATTCTCTCACCAAGTCCTGACGATAGCGCTCGTGGAAGAGATCTCCCTCGATTGCTTGCCCAGCGGTCACCATGTCTCCTGCCAACAAGGCCGCAACCGCCACATTGGCGATAGAACTGGCCGCAACAGCTTCCTTGTAAGACAATTTCTTAGGCAAGACGCCACGGCTGTCTCGAGTACGCAATTCATAGTTTGGAATGTAGGCTAGGAAATCACACTCTGGGAAATCTGCTACGATAGCAGAAACTTGCCCATCAACGGAACTTGCAATAACGAGATTACCATAAATGGCTGGAGCCACATTGTCAGGATGTCCTTCAATCTTGGTCGCCAACTGCAATTTTTCATGATCAGACAAGTTGAGCTGACCCAGTTGGTTGGCTAGTTCAATCCCAGCTACAATAACAGAGCTGGAAGAACCCAAACCACGCGCCAAGGGAACATCACTGGTCATTTTCAAACGTCTTGGCTGCAAGTCTGGTACAATTTGTAAAGCGATTTTGAGCAAGAGGTTACGCTCGTCGTGGGGAATCCATTTGCCAATCTGATGTTCAATCAGCCACTCATCCCGTTCTTCACATACCTCAATTTGAAGATACTTGGTTACAGCTACACCGACCGAGTCAAAACCTGGCCCGATATTGGCACTGGTTGCAGGTACAATAATCTTCATCTTATTCTCCTAGCACCTTGAAGGTATTTAAGAGGTCGAATTCTGAAACCTTCTTCAATTCAGCTGAGACATTTTCAAGCTGGGCTTTATTAATCTTGTGTGTGATGATCACAACACGCGCCTTGTCACCTTCTTTTCCATCTTGGAGGATTTGCTTGAAGGAAATATCTTGAGCATTGAAGATTTCAGCCAATTTCAAGACCTGACCTTTTGAGTCTGGAGCCAAGATTGAGAAGTAGTAATTAGCTTTGACATCTTCAGCATTTGCCAAGACCAAGTCACGGCTGTATTCGTTGAAATCTTTGCCAATGGTACCATCATTCAAGCGACGAACGATACGGACAATATCCGCCACCACACTTGTTGCAGTTGGTTTTTGACCAGCACCTGGTCCGTAGTACATAGACTCACCAATACCGATAGATTCTACAAAGACAGCGTTCATCACTCCATTCACACTAGCAAGTGGGTGTGCTTTAGGAAGGAAGGTCGGAGTTACTTCTGCAGCAATTCCTGAAGGAGTTTCCTCAATAGAACCAACCAATTTCACTACATAGCCAAGTTCTTGGGCTACAGCTACATCTTCTGGTGTGATGTTGCGGATTCCCTTGTGGGCTACATCATCAAAAGCAACCTTCATGCCAAAGGCAAATTGGCTCAAAATCACCATCTTGTAGGCTGCATCAATTCCATCTACATCATTTGTAGGGTCGCTTTCTGCAAAACCTAGTCTTTGTGCTTCCGCAAGAGCATCATCGTAAGACCATCCTTCTTCGACCATCTTGGTCATCATGAAGTTAGAAGTTCCGTTGACCACGCCAAGGACACGAGTGATTTTATCAGAAGCCAAGGAATTTGCTAAAATACGAAGAATTGGAATCCCACCAGCTACTGCTGCTTCATAGTAAAGTGCTACCTTGTTAGCTTTAGCGATTTCTAACAATTCTGCACCATGGACAGCCAAAAGGTCCTTGTTAGCAGTAACAACGTGCTTCCCAGCTTCCAAGGCACGAGTGATAAAGGTTTTAGCAGGTTCGATACGCCCCATCAATTCCACTACAATCGTAATGTCTTTGTCTGATAAAATATCATCCACATTGGTTACAAAGTTAAAGTCATTCCCTGCTGCAAGCAAGCGATTCTTTTCATCTTCATCCTTGACCAATACCTTGGCAACTTCAATCTCTGAATGTGCTGATTGATTGATTTTTTCTCCATTTTCCTTTAGGAGGAAAGGCACACCACTTGCAACGGTACCAAATCCTAGTAAAGCAATTTTAACTGTCATGTTTGTCTCCTCGAAATTTTCTATTATAGCCATTATAACAGAATTTTGTGAAAATTCCTATTATAGTAAATCACTATTTCAGTCTAGAAAAAAACGAATCAGATGATTCGCTCTTCTTAAAATCTAGAAATAGCTTTCCAGAAATGATTATCCAATTTTTTTCAGATTAAGTACTGCATCGTGATTCATCAAGACTTGACCATACTCTTGCAAGACTGAACGACTGATGTCACTATCATCCGCAAACTCGCGCATACGGGCCAAAAGCCAAGCTGGATATGGACTTGGATGATTTTCAATATCCACTAAAATGGTTAAATAATAGCGCTCATTCACTTTGTAGAGTTCAGAAGTTTCCATCTCAAAAGTCACTGTCTGGGCAAAAGCTACCAAGTCAGCTAATTTTGCAAAAGAAAGGATGTAGTAGATGTAAGGCTCTTTCTTGCCTTCAACTTCTTGTTCAGCCTGCTCATGCTCTTCTTCCTTGGCTTCTACTTGCTCTAGAGATTGAATCGCTTCAATATCATCCTTAGTTTTGTCTGCGATGCTTTTTTCCAAGGTTTTGATAAATTCATCTGGCGACATTTGAGCCAATTCTTCCATGTCTGGCAAATCCGATAAGTCTTCAAAATCTAGATTTTGGTCAATCTTTGATTTGGTTACAAAAACATCAACCTTATCAGGTTTTGGAGTCACACGGAAGCTCAACATACCTGTATCCAAAAAGCTCTCAGGCATCTCTAACTCATCCAAGATAGCATAAAAGAACTCTTCTGTTTTTTCTTGAGGAACGAGAAAGTCAGCAATCTCCATTCCTCGATCCATCAAATCTTCTAAAGACATCGTGATTTTCAAAGTTGTATCACTAATTTGTTTCATTTTCATTGCTAGTAACCTCATACTTTCAGTTCTATCTATTATACTAGATTTTTACGATTTTATCAAAAGAATGGAGCGAGAATGTGATATAATACTAGAGACCATTTTACAATACAAGAAAGAAAGTACAATGAAAAATATAAAAGTTAATGCACTGGCTAGCTTACTAGTCAATGTTCTCAATATCGTTTTTCCGCTGATAACCAATCCTTATCTGACTCGGATTCTCAGCAAATCCAATTACGGTTATTTCAATACCGCAAATACCTGGGCTAGCTTTGTCATTCCTTTAGCCGCCTTTGGAATCTATAACTACGGAATTCGAGCTATCAGTAAGGTCAAGGATGATAAAAATAAAATCAACTATGTTTTCTCTAAGTTATTCTATATCTCCATTATTACATCTGTTCTAACAACAAGTATCTATTTCCTATTTATTTATCTGGATAATAGTATTGAAAATTTGAAAGAACTCTACTATATACTTGGTGTCCAGGCTCTCTTCCAATTCCTTTATATCGAGTGGATGAATGAAGCTTATGAAAATTATGCATTCATCTTATACAAAACATTGGTTATTCGTATTGCCATGTTGGTCGCTATCTTCACCTTTGTAAAAACTCCAAATGATATCGTACCTTATGCAATCATCATGAGTGCAACGACAATTCTCAACTATCTACTCAGTTTTCTCTGGATTAAACGAGAAGTTTCCTTTGTTAAGATTGGTCTTGTCGAATTAGTCAAAGCATCTAAACCACTCTTGACCATGTTGCTTCTAGCTAATGCCAATATGCTCTACACCTTACTTGATAGAATGTTTATCACCAAAGGACCTGATGAAAACTATATTTCTTATTATACCATTGCTTCCAGCATCGTCATGTTGATTGCCAGTGTCTTGAGTGGAGCTATCAACGTTAGTATTCCACGTCTCGGCTACTATCTCGGTAAGAAAGACTACGAATCTTATAAAAATCTTCTAAACCAAGGAGCCGCCCTCTTTTATTTCCTTATCATTCCAACCAGTATTGGGATTATGGTATTAGGGAACTACGCTGCAGTCATCTATTCTTCTGAAAAATACCTTGAAGCTGGTATTGTGACTAGTGTCTTCGCTTTTCGGACTATCATTTGGGCCATTGAGTTAATCCTTGGTAAACAAATTATCTTCATCAACGACCACGAAAATCGTTTAACAGTCTTTTACTTTATTGGTGGCGGCGCTAATATCCTACTCAACAGTCTCTTGTATTTCAATAATATTTTCGCACCAGAGTATTACATTGCTACTACTATTATTGCAGAAACTGTAGTTGTTCTACTGGAAATTTACTTTATCAAGAAACATCATCTGCTTGACTTAAAAGAAATCTTTACTACTTTAACACGCTATACTATTGTATCGCTCGGATTCATTCCGATCTATTTTGCGTTTAAATTCCTTTTCCAAATCAACTCTTATATAGTCAACCTCAATATGATACTCATGGTTCTCTCGACTGTTGCAACCTGTGGAATCTACTATCTCTTGATACTTTTTATCACAAAAGATAAAACATTCCATTATGCACTCAATCTTGCTATTGCTAAGATTAAAAGAAATTAAAAAAATCACCTACCTATCTAAAACAAGGAATATTCCAGTAGATAGGTAGGTTATTTATTTTATCGAATTATCAAATCAAAGCAACTTGCTCATAAATTAATCAATCCAGTAATTTTTATCAGTTCCTGGATTTTGATTTTCAATAGGTGGAGGAGTCATATAGTCTTCACCAAACTCGTAAACTAAAATCTCATGGAATTTTCTAGGAACCTTCACAAGAATATTCTCATATGGCATTTCAATTGTATCATATAACCACTCTTTCTTAATTCCACTTGGATAGTAAGAGTCATAGGTAGTACATGCAAGATCTGTAGCCTGCTCAACATCATATTGCAAAGCTAACTTCTCTAATTTTTCATTCCATTTCTGTGGAGAAGTCAGTCTAAAAATTGTAGATGCAAAATAACGTGGTAAATTTTTGACACCTCCATTATCTATTTTGACTCCTTTAAAATTCAGAGACGAAAGTCGAATAAATTGTTTATAAAGCCTCATCTTTTTTCTATCACGTTCATCTGTAACAACCCCATCGTATGGGAAAATATCAACACAAGTACCTAGAACAACCGACTTATCTAAAAGATTAGCATCTCTTCTTGTCCTCACATCATAAACTCTCATATATGTATAAGGGTAGCCTTTTGTTTCTCTATATGAAATTAATCTGTAGTAGGGATGTTTTTCATTTTTTAATATCTCATAGAGCTTTTCAAATTCATCTCGAGCCAAAGAAATGTCGGTATCATCATCCCAAGGAATAAAACCTTTATGGCGTACAGCTCCTAGCAAGGTTCCAAAATCAATAAAATACTTGATTTCATGCTCCTCACACAATTTATGCAAATAGTTTAAAATATCTAATTCAATTTGTTTAATTTCTTCAAGAGTCAAAATTTTCTCTGACATCTATTATTCACTCCTAATCTTTTTACATCGAGTTAATGGCTTCTTCATTTCAATGACATCATTGGGATACCTTAATAATCTTCCACAATTGAAAATCATGATGAGAGAACCTTAGCTCAACTGGTGGCAGTTGCGTGTAATCTCCGTAGTCCGAGGTCAGAATTTCATGATAGTTTTTTGGAATCATAAATTCCTTACCTTCGAATACACCCGTAATAGTTTGTTTCAACCACTCTCGCTTCCAGACTGGTTTATTCATATCTTTATAAATAAGATAGTCAACCAACTCGTAATCATCTACTTTTCTAGATTGAGCAAGATCATCAATGCCTCTAATATACTTATTCGTATTTGTGAAATAGAAGATAATGACCGATATATAGCGAATTAAAGAATTTAATAGACTTTTAGTATTGGTAATCCCTTTAAATGTATAACAGCTTAATTGACGTTTTTTTATAAGTCTCGTCATTTTATCTTTAAAAACCGAGTCATCCTCGTAACCATCTACAGGGAAAATATCTACATAAATTCCCATATTGGAATCAATTCGAACATCTTCTTCTAGTAAATAAGTTTGATTATCCTGAACTTTCATAAAGGGATAAACATAGTTGAGATTATTTTTATAAGACATCACTTCGTAACGTTCATCAGGGTTAGCGATAAGATAGTCTTGCAACTTTTCATAATCTTCTCGTAACATACAGATATCCATGTCATCATCCCAAGGAATAAAACCTTTGTGACGAACCGCACCGATAAGACTGCCATAAGCTAGGAAATATTTGACACCAATTTTCTGACAAACTTCATGAATATATTCCATGATTCCTAGTTCCATCTGTTGAATCTCTCTAATATCAGTTACTTCCTGATAACGAATACCTTCATCACGTTTACAAATAACTAATCCATAACCAATGATCAACCAAAAGATAATATTGATAAAGTTAGTTGAATACATAATCTGACTTTCAAATAATTGACCGAACAAGATGCCAAAGAAAAGAATCATAATCAACTTTTCAGAGTTCTTTTTGGAAACAATCAAATAAGTCAAAAAACGTTTCATTATATATCCTAGTATAAGGAGAAAGGATACTAAACCTAAAATTCCAGAACTAACAAATATCGTTACCAAAATGTTATGGAAATTTCCACCAATAAGAGAATTTTGAATTTCGAATTTACTGAAATATTTTGTGTAATAATCTGGAACATTCCGTACACCATAACCAAAAATTGGTTTTGCACTTCCCATTTTTATAGCATTTTTCCAAATATAAGTTCTACCACTAGGTGTTGTTTCTATTAGATGAAGTTCGCCTGTTTTTTTTATAACTGAAGAATCTGTTTCTGCATAAGATTGTCCTTTATTTAAGTCTAATACAGTCGCTTTCCCCGAAGATATGTAAATAGAAGTTACATAACTCAATCCGATGTTAGTAGCAGAAACAAGTAAAGCAGAAACAATAAAGATTAGAAATCGCTTAGCTAACTTGCCCCTGTTAATAAAGAAACTATAAAACCCAATCATTAACACTAAAGATAATAAAGCACCCCTACTTTGCATGGTTGCAAAGTAAACTAATTGAATCACATTATTCAGTTTTAGATAAACAGAGTATTTGTTTCCTTTATGAATCAAATACATAGCCAAAACAATGCTAATATATGAAAAAATTGCACTAGCATTGGGATTAACAATTCCCCACAAACGCCCATTCATAACACCATAGTAATAAGATTGCTGTCCAATTTTAAATAGGATAAGTACTTTACTTACTAATAATGTAAATGCAAATATAGCAGAAGAAAAAGAAATAATTTGAATAGTGTAAGAAATCCAATCAAATAATTTCTTTAATTGACCTGATTCTAACATGGTAAATAATAAAATATAGGTTACCATAAAGAGGATCTCGATCACATTTCCAATCAAATGTCCAGAGCGATTAAAAATAGCTGATAACAGATGACTTCCAGCCAATAGACCAAATAAGGACAGAAATTTACGATCCACTATGATTTTTTTCCACTTAAACAATAATGTATAGCAAATATAAAACAATACAATTGCTGATAATCCCTTATAAAGAGGATTGGCTATCTTATAAACTAGTGAACTCATACTTAAAATCGAAATAAAAACAAACAGATATGAAACCCATAGTTTTGATTTTTCAAAGTATTCATTCATTATTGGAAAATTCATTTTCAACTCCTTCTCATAATATTAGTTTCTTAATCCAACAATTTTTTTATATATCCATGGAGAAAAGACAAGTGACAGGACAGCTATCTTACGAAATGTGGTGAAATAAGTATCCTTCCATATTTCGTGTCGATGCTGAATAATCCAAGTTCTTAGTTCGACTTTCTCCTTTTGATACTGCTCAGATGAAGTAAATATGATTTTATCGTAGACTGTGATATATGACCAACATTCTCTATTTTTTAATTCATATTTTAAATTAGGAAATACTTGTGATACTTGGGCAATAATGTTCTTATAAACTTCTATCGTATCAAATACATACCGATTAACAGATGTTGTCGCACTTCCCTCACGATGATCATAATAATAAATTGGTTTGTCAATAAATACGCTACTGCATCTTGTCTTTAGTAGCAATTCAGTTAAAAATAAGGCATCTTCAGCTAGATGGTAGTCTGTATTAAATTTCTCATCTACCAGCAGGTCTCTCTTAAATAGTTTTGCGACTGGAAAGAATGATGTCTTAGTGGTCATCAGTAATTCTTTCATGGTTTCTTCTGTTGACCAAAGTTCTTTTCTACCAGAATACGGGGGTAAATCTGTCACTATTCCATTTTTGATATGATGTAGAGGAGCAATCACAAAACCTACATTTCCTCCCTCAACTGCACTAGCTAAAGTAGCTAGGTAATCCTTGGTGACGAAATCATCACTATCAACAAAAGTTATCCAAACACCCGTCGCTAGCTGAATTCCAATATTTCTGGCATTAGAAACACCAGCATTTTCGATATGGTAAACCTTGATATTTTCATACTGATATGCTAAATGATCACAGATTTGTCCACTGGAATCAGTAGATCCATCATTTATTAGGATTAGTTCAAAATTAGTATAAGTCTGATGAAGAATTGACTCCACACATCGCTCCAGGTAGGCTTCTACATTGTAGACTGGAACGATAACGCTAATTTTTTCACCCATCATGCTCCATATTCTCCCTTGTATTCTGTATAAGACTTATCCATATCAGCGATGACAGCATCATGATGTGGTAGCTGCTTATCTGCTGGTGGAGGTGTCATATAATCCCCAAAAGCAGTGCTGAGATAGGCATCGTAGCCAACTGGAATAGGCATCTCTGTCCCTTCAAATGGTAAGAAAAGATTATCTTCAAAAGATGCGATTGGGTACTTGTTTCTCATGTAGCCAGGACCTGAGCATAATTCCGTGATTCCATCGCTCTCAGCGAGACTGTACTTGGTCATTTCTTTCTCAGCTTTTTTCCAAATGCGATAACGTAGAGATTTCGGCGTTAAACCGAGTAAAATGCGGCTTCCCCACTTCATAAGTGCGCCATGTTTTTCTGGAATAGTTTGCGCACAAAAGAGTGAATAAATCAAGGCCCAGCGAACCTGTTTCTTTCTCTCAGCTGGATTTTTCGGATAATAATCCAAAGGCAACACATCCAAGGCCAGACCATGTGGTAAATTCAAAGCCTGCTGGTAAGGTTTGATACAGGTGGTTTCCTTGTCACGAATGGTAATAAAAAGATTGCGGTCGACAAAATCCTTGTTACTCTTTGACAAGAAATAACGCTCATCTGCATAACGAGGCCATAATTCTGCTAATTTCTCATAATCCTTACGAGGCATAAAAAAGTCTAGGTCGTCATCCCAAGGAATAAAGCCCTTGTTTCGAAGGGCACCAATAGCACCTCCTCCACAGAGATAACAGAGCAAATCATGTTCTTTACAAAAGGCCACAAAATATTCAGCCATCTCTAGACTTCGAGCCTGAATTGCTTTTAAATCAGTCATATTGTTCATTATTCTTTCTATCGTATCGTTCCATTATACCACAAATAGGGGGTGAAAATCTATTGCAGACTGTAAAAATCAAAGCCTGACTGCTATCCAAATAGCTATCAAACTTTGATTTTTCTGTCTTATCTTATCTCAAGCCCATCTGAGACAATTTATTCTGATATTTATTTTGATCGACAAGCAAGCCCAAGCCTCCATAAACATCATAGGCATCTACCCAGTCACCAAGTTCTGGAATCGTCAATTTTTCAATACCATTTTGAACTCCGCCTAGGAAAGACAAGCCATTTGTTAACAGGAAGGTATAAGGAACATTCGTTGAGGTCATTGCGAATACCTTGCCAAGTGCCTCTGAGCCTGTAAAGAGCTTGGTTGGATCTTTGATTTGCTGAAGAACTGCTGTCAGTACTTGTTGCTGTCTTTTGGTACGGCCGTAATCCGCCTCATCATCATCACGGAAACGAGCATAATTGAGCAAGGTCGAGCCATTCATCTGCTGTTTTCCGACTTTGATGGTTTGGGTTGGAGACTCAGTCTCAGTAGCGTGTAAATCATCTCCGACTGTAGCTTCTGTTAGTGGACGCCCATTCAATGTTGAAAATTGAGCATCAATTGTCACCCCATCAGGGAAAAGTGTGTCAATCGCTGTAGCAAAGGCCTGAAAATCGACCAAGGCATAGTACTTAATGTCCAAATCAAAATTATCTTTCAAAACTTGACGAACCATTTCTGCCCCTTTTTGCCCCTCTTGTTCTCCTAACTCATAGGCTACGTTTAACTTGTTATCCGTCTGTTTTCTACCGTTAATGACTTGACTGTAACCGTCTATATAAACCAAATTGTCACGCATGAAGCTGACCAGCTTAATTTTCTTATCCGAACCGCCAACATTTAATACCATAATAGAGTCCGTCCGCGTCTCAGCGCTATTTTGACCGATTCGGCCATCTGTACCCATGATCAAAATATTAACCCCATCTCTTGTGTCTTGACCGTTAAAGACTTCTACTTGAGCTGCTCGGGCATTGGTAGTTTTATCTGGATTAGCATTGGTGTAACCTTTTAAGAACATAAAAATCATACCCAATGTTAGACAAGCTAAGATAGCCAGTAAACCTGCGAAAATGCGCCCCCACCGTAGCTTCCGCTTTTTAGTTTTTTTCTTTGGAAGAGAATTGATTTTCTGGTATCTCTCAGAACGACTACGGATATTATAAGAAGGAATCGAAGTGTTAGCACTTGTCTTTCTATAATCCTCTGTCAATTCCTGACTTTCTGAGATGGCGTCATTACTTGCCTTACTTAATTTATCTTGCAAATAAGCAAATTCTTTTTTCTCTCGCTCATTGAGGTAGTGAATATTCTTAAGTAGATAGTCATAACGCAACTGCTCGTGGTGGCTTAAGGGATTTTCTTTACTCATCTTCTCTCCTTTCCATGGTCTGATATTGGATAAATAGGATAGGCACCCAGAACCTTATACTGGATTCCGATAGCTTCTAATTCTTTTTGAGCAAAGTGAACCAAGTCCTTATCAGTATAGTCCACATCGATAATGAAAAAGTATTCGCCCAACGCTGTCTTGAGTGGACGACTTTCAATTTTTGTCAGGTCAATTCCTCGCCAAGCAAAGGTCGACAGGGCCTTATAAAGTGCACCTGGAAGGTTGTCAGGTAAGGTCAAGGCCAAAGTCATTTTCTCAGTTTGTGCTTGCAAGGGAATACTAGGCTTTTCAGCTCCCAAAACCCAGAAACGTGTGAAATTGGCTTCCATTTCCTGAATATCTTCGGCAATCAGTTCCAAGCCATATTCTTCTACAGAACTTCTAGGTGCAATGGCCGCAAAAGGCTGGTCAGGATGTTCGGAAATAAAGCGAGCCGCATAGGCTGTACTGGCTGTCACCTCTATTTGAGCATCTGGATACTCTTCATCGATGAATTTCTTTCCTTGTGCCAAGGCCTGTGGATGAGAAAAAATCTTTTCAATCATAGTGTGACCCGGAACCACCATCAACTGCTGGTGAATGGGTTGAACAATTTCTGCTACTGCTTGAATGCGAGCCTGATGAAAAAGGTAGTCCAAGGTTTCATGAACACTACCCTCGATAGAATTTTCAACTGGCACCACAGAATAGTCCACTAAGCCTTGCTCATAGGCCTTAATGACATCTGTAATATTGGCAAAGGCCTGCAATTCCTCATGAGGAAAAGCTGTCTGCACAACGTGGTGTGAAAATGATCCCTTGGGACCTAGATAAGCAATTTTCATCTTAGTTCCTCTATAATTTCCTCTGGGCTTAACTTGGTCACATCTAAAACCCGACTGGCTACTTCCTCATACCAAGCCTGTCTTTCTTGGAAAATAGCTGCTAGTTTTTCCTTGCTATTATTTAGAAAAAGCGGACGCTGATTGTCCTTATCAGCTGATATGCGTTGGTAGAGGGTTTCAAAGTCTGCTTTCAGGTAGATATTATCAGAATTTGTCTTGAGCAAGTCACGATTTCGCTGAGAAATGACTACTCCCCCACCAGTTGACACAACTTGGTTTGTTTGTAGTAAATCAGCTAGGACTTCTGATTCTACCTGACGAAAGGCCGCTTCTCCCTTTTTAGTGAAAAAATTCACAATGGACATACCTAAGCGCTTCTCAATCAAGGCATCCATATCAAGGTAATTAGGGTCCAAGCCTCTAGCGATTGTTGACTTACCAGCACCCATAAATCCTAGTAATACCTTAGCCATGAATCAAGCTCTCCAAATCATCAAAGAAGCTTGGATAGCTGGTATTGATGGCTTCAGCACGGTCAAGCTCCACTTCTCCATCAGCAACCAAGAGGGCTGCAATGGCTGTCATCATTCCGATACGATGGTCACCAAACGTATTGACTCTAGCACCGTGAAGGCCTGGTTTCCCTTTGATAATCATTCCATCAGCTATAGGAGTAATATCTGCTCCCATAATATTTAAGGCGTCTGCCACAACCTGAATGCGGTCTGTTTCCTTGACCTTAAGTTCCTCAGCATCTTTGATAACTGTTATACCTTGGGCTTGGGTCGCCAAAAGGGCGATAATTGGCAATTCATCAATCAGGCGTGGAATCAAGGCACCGCCAATCTCTATTCCTTGCAAGTCAGAAGATTCAACAGTCAAGGTTGCAGATTTAGCCACTGGGTCCATTTCGGTTACTTCCAATTTTCCACCCATGGCACGAATGACATCGATGATACCTGTACGCGTTTCGTTAATACCTACATTCTTAAGCACCACACGAGAATTTGGAACAATCAAACCAGCAACTAACCAAAAGGCTGCACTGGAAATATCTCCTGGTACGACCACCTTTTGTCCAGTCAGTTTTTGAGGCCCTTGGACTGTGATTTTTTTACCATCCACACTTAAACGGCCACCAAATTGTTGCAACATATCTTCAGTATGGTTACGGGTGCATTCCTTTTCGATAATCACGGACTCCCCTTGAGCCTGCAAGGCCGCAAACATCAAGGCTGACTTGACTTGGGCTGAGGCAATCGGCAACTCATACTGAATAGGTGCTAGGTTTTTCGTCCCTTTTAAATGAAGGGGAGGCAGATCTCGCTCAGTTTGCCCTGAAATGCTGACACCCATTTTTTTCAATGGAATCGTCACACGGTCCATAGGACGTTTGGAAAGACTGTCATCTCCAAACATTTCTACTTCAAAGTCTGCACCAGCAAGAACGCCTGAAATCAGGCGAATCGAGGTTCCAGAATTTCCCATATCAAGGGCATTTTGTGGCGCTTTTAAGCCATTCATACCTACACCTTGAATAGTAATCACATCGTCTTTATCTTCAATCTCAACACCAAGGTCACGAAAGACTTGCATGGTCGAAAGGACGTCTTCACCACGTAATATATCATAAACCTTGGTCTCACCCTCAGCCAAACTTCCAAAGATAATGGAACGATGGCTAATAGACTTGTCACCTGGAACTCGGATACTGCCATGTAAGTGGCGAATGTTTGTTTTTAGTTTCATACTGGACCTCATACTTGCAATACTTTTACTTATTTTATCATAAAAAGCCAGAAATTCCTTAAAAATTCCTGACTTTAGGATTGTTATTTTCTTATTTTAGCAATTCTGAAACTGGTTCAAAAACAATTTTTTCAATGTCAGAAAGGTAAATGGCCAATTGTTGTTGCTTTGTAAAGAATTCTGACAAGAGGCTATTTCCTTGAATCTGCTTGCCAAAGCCTTCCATTTTAGCTTGGAAAGAAGCATCTGGCATTTGACCTGTCTGGGCTAGTTTTTGAATTTCCTCTTGAAAGGCAACATATTCTGTAAAAATTTTGCTTGCCTCAGCATCTGCTACAATCGCATCTTTAGCTGCTTTAACCGCCTTGTATTCTGGTAATTCGCGTAGACCGCGACTGAGTTCGTTTGCACTATCGTAAATATTTGACATGATTTTCTCCTTATTTATTTCTTTTAAAATTACTAATCACTCTGTGGTCTTTATTATTGTGCAATCACTTTTATATGACCTCTTGAATGTCCATTGCTTAATTCCTTATCTGGTATATACTCTATCTTCAAAGTTCCTAAATTAGAACCTGTTTTTATTTCATTTGACATAAGATTATCAAAATAGTTATCTATCTCATCATCAGATAAGGATGATTCAATCGATTTAACAATATCATGAAATACTTCTTTCATTCCTGCAACACCAGATTCACTATTTTCATTTGTCTGATTTATTGTTACATTGATTTTATCAGTATCATTTGCATGTAAAAGCTCCAAGTAATATCCGTAGCTTGATGCGAGATATTTTATTTTTATATTTCCTTTTTTGATATTTTCTAATGGGTTATTAGAATTTTGATTATAGCTATTGATAAACTCATTAATAATTCTATCGTCTAAATACTTTGAATTGGTTTTCTCTTAACTTATTTCCTTGTTGGATGGTTCATTTTTTGTCTCAACACTTGCTTCTGAACTAGTTTTCACATCCTTTTTAACAGCGTAAGCTCTAAGTAAGATAAAAGAAATAAAGATAATACCAAATATGAATCTAGGCTCTATTTTAGGCATATTTTTCTCCTTATTTGACAACGACTGTGTAGTCGGTATTTTCTGTTATGAGATGCTCAGCTCTTTCCAAGTCTTGAGCATTTTTAAATGAAATTTGTAGGATTCCATGAATATCCTCACGGTTTTCCTCGTTGATGTGGATGTTAACCAAGGAAGTTCCACGTAGCAGTTCCAAAATCCGCAGGATGACATCTTCTTCATCGGGAACATCGACATAGAGGTCGTAAGAACTGTCCACTCCACCACGCTTATGGATTTCCATGGCCTGACGTTGCTCACGCGCTTGGTTAAAAAAGTTCCAAATCTGCTCCTCATCTCCCTTGCTGATGGCTTGTCCAACCTCATCTAAACGTTCCTTGAAATCCTCAATTCGATCCAGAATGGTTTCACGATTGGACAAGAGAATGGAAGTCCACATTCCCGGCTCGCTTTCCGCAATCCGAGTCATATCTCGAAAACCACCTGCCGCAAAGCGCCTTGCCATCTCATGTTCTTGAGCATAAACCGCGGTCTGTTCCATGAGACTAGAAGCCAGAATATGAGGAAAATGGCTAATCTGAGAAGTCACCCGATCATGCTCCTTGGCATCAATCTCGATAAAACGGGCATGAAGACCTGAAAGTAAGTCCCTCATTTCCTCAAGCGTATCGTGACCTGTCAGACTCGAAGGTGTAAAGATATAATAGGCATTTTCAAAGAGATTAACATCCGCAGAAGCAGCCCCTGTCTTGTGACTACCAGCCATGGGATGGGCCCCGACAAAGCGAATAGACTTGCCAGCCAAATAGTTCTCCGCTGCATCTACAATAGCTGACTTGGTCGAACCAGCATCTGAAATAATGACACCTTCTTTCAAGTCCAAGTTGGCCAACTCCTTAATAAAGGAAATGGTTTGCTTTATTGGCAAGCTGAGGATGATGATATCTGCCAAAGGAGCAAAACTGGCAAAATCATCCGTTGCACGGTCAATCATGCCTTCTTTCAAGGCGATATCTCTCGAAGCTTGACTGCGATTATAACCTAAAATTTCATAATCTGGATGATCGCGTTTGATACCGAGTGCCATAGAGGCTCCAATCAATCCAAGACCTGCGATATAGACTGTTTTTGCCATAGGAACTCCTTAATAGTTCTTTGTATAGTCTCGGTGTTTGGCTACCGCTTCTTTTAGTTCCTCGAGATTATCTGATGAGAATTTTTCAAGGATTTCTTGCGCCAAAACCGTTGCCACAACAGCTTCCATGACCACTCCTGCAGCTGGAAGGGCGGTCGGATCACTTCTTTCAACAGTTGCCTTGTAAGGTTCGTGGGTTTCGATATCCACACTCATAAGAGGCTTATAAAGAGTAGGAATAGGCTTCATAACTCCACGAACAACGATAGGTTGCCCATTGGTCATACCACCTTCAAAGCCCCCTAGATTGTTGGTACGGCGAGTATAGCCGTCTTCTTTAGACCAGAGAATTTCGTCCATAACTTGGCTACCTTTACGGTAACCAGCTTCAAAGCCGAGACCAAATTCCACCCCTTTAAAGGCATTGATAGAGACAACAGCTTGGGCCAATCGCGCATCCAATTTTCTGTCCCATTGGACATAGGAACCAAGACCAACTGGAACACCTCCAACGACTGTCTCCACAACCCCACCGATGGTATCACCGTCACGTTTGATTTGGTCAATGTAGTCCTTGATTTCCTGTTCTCTTTCTTGGTTGACAATAGAAACGTCAGACTGGGCAGCTCGTTCCTTAATCTCAGCGACTGTTAGATTTTCAGGAACATCGATTTCCTTGCCACCAAAGACCACGACATGGTTGGCAATTTCCATATCCAGCTCAGCCAAGAGGCGTTTGGCTACTGCACCAACTGCCACCCGCATGGTGGTTTCACGGGCTGATGAACGCTCCAAGGAATTACGCAAATCGTCAAAACGGTACTTGATGCCCCCAACCAAGTCGGCATGACCTGGACGAGGATGGGTGATTTTTCGTTTGCTTTTGAGGCGGTCTTCAATGTCCTCCGCAGACATGATATCCAGCCATTTTTGGTGGTCTTTATTGATGACATCCATGGTAATAGGAGCCCCTGTCGTCTTCCCATGGCGAACACCCGAAGTAAAGACAACCTGGTCACTCTCAATCTTCATACGACCACCGCGGCCGTAGCCACCCTGACGACGTTTAAGGTCCTCATTGATATCCTCAGCTGTCAAAGGAAGTCCAGCTGGAATTCCCTCAATAATAGCCGTCAGACGGGGGCCGTGTGATTCTCCTGCAGTTAAATATCTCATACGTTCTCCTTATTTTACCAAATAGTCTTTCATCTCTTCCAAAGAAACTGGGTGGATAGTCGCTGAAGCAAGCTCTGGCACCAAGACCAATTTCAAGGTATTGCCACGCGCCTTCTTATCATGAGTCAAAGCCTGATAAAGCTTGTCAACATCCCAGTTTTCATAGTCAACAGGCAAGCCAAATTTCTGACACATAGCTGTAATGGACTGAGTTATGCCAGCTGGCATGAGGCCTTTTTCCTCAGCAACCTTGGAAATCTGTACCATTCCCATGGCCACAGCTTCACCATGCATGACTTTTCCATAACCGGCCGTTGCTTCAATGGCATGACCAATGGTGTGGCCAAAATTGAGGTAAAGGCGTACACCATTGTCCAACTCATCCTCAACCACCATCTTGCGCTTGACCTGACAAGAATATTCGATCAAGGTCTCTGCATATTCCAGAATGCTCTCTACAGAACCATCCAGCTCCGTCAAGAGAGCCCAAAGTTCTGGATCCTCAATCAAGCCGTACTTGATGACCTCCCCCATCCCTTCAATCAACTCTCTTTTTCCAAGCGTTTCAAGGACAAGTGGGTCAATCAGAACCCCGTCGGGCTGGGCAAAGGTCCCCACCATATTTTTAGCAAATGGAGTGTTGACACCTGTCTTTCCGCCGATAGAAGAATCCACCTGAGCTGTCAAGCTGGTCGGAATCTGAACAAAGTGAATACCCCTCATATAGGTAGAGGCTACAAAACCAGCCAGATCTCCAACGACACCGCCACCAAGAGCCACGATTCCATCGCTACGAGTCAACCCCTGCTTAACTAGGAATTCATAGACTTTCTGAACAGTAGTTAAATTCTTTCTTTCTTCGCCTTCTAAAAAGTCAAATACTGCTACCTGAAAACCAGCATCTTCTAGGCTGAGCTTGACCTTCTCTGCATAAAGAGAAGCTACATGGTTATCTGTCACAATGACTACCTTTTGTGGTTGCCAGAGTTCTCGCAACCATTGACCAGCCTGAGCCAGACAACCTTTTTCAATCTGAATATCATAAGGATGATGAGGAATATCGATTCTGATTTTCATAGGAGAATCTCCTTTTCTTTATTGGTATTTTTCTGTTAAGGACTGCCAAATCTCTTCTGTCGGCATTTCCTTGCCTGTCCACAGTTGAAAAGCTTCTGCAGCTTGATAGAGCAACATTCCCAGACCATTGATCGCTGGATTGCCCTGACTTCTGGCCCATTTCAAAAATGGCGTTTCAAAAGGCTTGTAAATGATATCAGCTACTAGGAGAGTTTCTGGTAAGACTATGTTTTTAGGAACTGGAGATGATTGACCATCCATCCCTACACTTGTCGCATTGACAAGTAAATCCGACTCAGCAATCCTTGCTTGCAGTTCAGGAACATCTTCTAAAGCATACAAGTCCACTTTAAAGCCTGTTTGCTCCTGTAACTTGTCTAGATAAGGTCTTGTTTTTTCCATGGAAACTGAACGAACAAAGAGCGAAATCTGACTGACACCATCCAAAATAGCTTGTGCCAAGATAGACTTGGCCGCACCACCTGCACCCAGCATGGTCATCTTCTTACCTGTAATTGTAAAAGAAGGCAAGCTCTTAAAAAATCCCTTGCCATCTGTATTATATCCAATTAAATTGCCATTCTCATTGACAACCGTATTAACCGCACCAATCAAGCGTGCTTCATCACTCAGCCCATCCAAATAAGGAATCACCTGCTCCTTATAGGGCATGGACAGGTTGATGCCAAACATCTGGTAGCGACGAATATTGGCCACTGTTTCTGCCATATCACCCGCTTCAATCTCCCAAGCCACATAAGCACCGTTGGTAGTTGTCGCCTCAAAGGCGCTGTTGTGAATTAAAGGGGAAATAGAATGCTTAATAGGATTGGCAACAACGGCAGCTAAACGTGTATAACCATCAAGCTTCATCCAAAATCTCCCGAATTTTTTTCATGTTAGCTAAGGAAATCTGACCTGGGGCACTTGCCTCATCTAGACTAGCAAAGGACCAGCTAGAACCAGTCACATCCGCAGTGATACGAGAGACCTTGCCCACCTTGCCCATAGAAATGGTCACATATTCCTGTTCAGGATTGAGAGTTTTAAAACCTCGTGTATAGTTCATCAAGTCTAAGACATCCTGCTCCGTGTGAGCCATCACTGCAACCTTAACAAGTTTTGGATTTAGGCTCGTCAACTCTGACAAGATTTCCATCATATTTTCAGGTGTTTCTTGGAAATTGTGGTAACTCAAAACGAGATTTGGGAAGTCCAGCATTTCCTCAAAAACATCCTTGTAGCTATAGTACTCAAAATCAATATAGTCTGGTTGATAGAGTTGCGCCACTTCCTTGATTAGATGGATATATTCTTCTGGAGAAAGGTCGATTTCTCCCCCTTCAGAGCGAGTTCGCAGAGTGAAAACCAACTCACGGCCTGCGAATTTTTCAAAAATAGCTGGGGCTACCTGCAAAATCGCTTCCTTAGGCAGATAGTCGGCGCGCCATTCAATGATGTCGGCATCTAGGTACCTCGTGGCATCCAGAGCCTGGGCCTCCTCTAAACTTCTTGGCATTACTGAAACGATTAATTTCATTTACTAACCTTCATACTAATCACCTTGAGGTAATTACTACTTTCATCTTTTTTATTATAGGCGAAATCTGCTGGAAGACCGTATTTGTTTAAAATCTGGTAACTTCTTCCTGCAAAGCCTTTATCAATCTGTTCTGTAAATTTCTGGCGAGATACATTGGCGGCATTGGTACTGGCAATAATAATACCGCCCGGATTTAAAATCTCAAGGCTCTGGGAAATCAACTTATGATAATCCTTGGTCACAGAGAAAGTTTGTTTTTTGTTCCGAGCAAAGCTAGGCGGATCTAGTACAATCACATCGTAGGTCAAGCCTTTTCGCTTGGCATACTTGAAATATTCAAAGACATCCATGACTATAAAACGATGCTCGTCTGTGCTGATTCCATTTGCCTGAAAATGCGCTTGAGACAATTCTCGTGAACGTTTGGCTAGGTCAACAGAAGTTGTCTGGCTAGATCCTCCCATGGCTGCAGCTACTGAAAATGCTGCTGTGTAGGAAAACATATTGAGCAAGGATTTGCCCATAGCCAAACCATCAACCAGACTACCACGAACCTCATGCTGGTCTAGGAAAATCCCTGTCATCAAGCCATCATTCATAAATACTTGATACAGAACCCCATTTTCCATAACAGTGAAAAAGTCAGGTGCTTCTTGACCATAAACATGGGCAGATTCATAGTCCAATCCTTTAAAGCGAATCTTCTCATAGGCCCCTAAAAGCTCAGGAAAAACCTGTCTAAAGGCTTCTGAGATGGTCTGACGAATCTGATAAACATAAGAGTTATACCAAGAAAAGACAGCATAGTCGCCATAAAGGTCCACTGTCAGACCGCCAAAGCCATCTCCCTCTTGGTTGAAGAGACGAAAGGCAGTTGTCAAATCATCTTGATAGTAGGCGCTTCTCTTTTCTTTAGCTTGTCTAAACAGCATTTCAAAGAAAGCTCGATTGAAGGTGATCTTGTCTTTACTGATAAACCAACCCAAGCCCTTGTTTTGCTGAGAAAGGTAGGCAGTCCCAAGAAAGGTTCCTTCCTGACTCTGCACTTCTACTTCCTGATCCTTAAGATTGACATTCTCAAGATCACTGGCTTCTAGTAAAACCAGCCCCTTAGCGAGCTTCTTTTCAACCCTTTTGCTAACTCTTATTCTATTCATAACTACCATTGTATCAAACTTTTAGACAATTCTCAAAAAAGAAACTACCCTTGCTTTTTTACTCTTCTTTTAAAAAATGGTATACTAATACTAATAAAAAATTAGGAAGTAAATGTGTGAGAATCAATTTTAGCAAAATCCAAAAAGCCATGGGTACCAGACTGGGTTTTGTCCTAACCCTTTTAATCCTATATTGGCTCAAAACCTTATTAGCCTATACCGTTGACTTTAATTTAGATATTCAAGTGGGCAAGTTGCAGGGAAATTACCTTGCCTTTATCGCCTTTTTCAACCCCCTTCCTCTAGGACTACTTCTGCTGGCTCTAGCCCTCTATTCTCGCTCAACCAAGATCTTTTATGGTCTGAGTATAGCTATTTATAGCCTTTTATTCATTTGGCTCTATTCCAATGTCTTTTACTATCGAGAATTTAGCGACTTTATCACGGCGAATACCATGAAAGTGGTCAGCAAGGTGTCTGTTGGTACTGCGGAACTAGAGTTACTGCGCTTTTGGGATTTTATCTATTTTATAGATTTCCCATTGCTGGCTTTCCTTTTCTATAAAAAATTCATCCAGCTGGATAGGAGACTCTTCAAATTCCGCTCCAGTGTTGCTATCACTGCTCTCTCAGCCCTGCTCTTTTCTGCTAATCTTTTCTTGGCTGAAATCGAACGTCCCGATCTCCTATCGCGAGGATTTTCTAATTATTATGTTGTCCGCGCCCTTAGTTTGCCAGCCTTTTTAGGTTATAGCGCCAACCAATCCTACAGTGCAAACAAGGAACGTGCCAAGGCCTCTGAGACCGACCTTCAACCTATAACAGATTATATTCAAGAACATTCTGCTAAGCCCAATCCAGACTATTTTAGCTTGGCCAAAGGAAAAAATGTGATTTATCTCCACTTGGAGAGTTTCCAACAGTTCCTGCTTGACTATAAACTCAACATAGATGGAACTGAGCATGAAGTCACTCCCTTCCTTAATTCCCTCTACCATTCGCAATCAACCCTAGCCTTTTCGAATATCTTTAACCAAGTCAAGGCTGGTAAGACCTCAGATGCGGAAACCATGCTGGAGACTGGTTTGTTTGGACTTGACCAAGGTTCTTTCATGGTCAATTACGGTGGTACCAATACCCAGCAGTCTGCTCCTTTTATCCTATCAAAAAACGGCTATCAATCGAGTGCCGTCTTTCACGGCAATATCGGGACCTTCTGGAACCGAAATACGACCTACAAACAATGGGGCTACCAATACTTCTTTGATGCTTCCTACTTCACCAAGCAAGACAGTAGCAATTCTTTCCAATATGGTTTAAATGATAAAATCATGATGAAAGATTCTATCCAATATCTGGAGCATTTACAGCAGCCTTTTTATACTAAGTATATCACGGTGTCCAATCACTATCCCTATGCTAGCAATCTGACAGGCGATGAGCTTGGTTTCCCACTGGCTAAAACCAAAGATGAAACAATCAACGGCTATTTCCAAACAGCTAACTATCTGGATAGTACCATCAAGGCCTTCTTTGACTATCTCAAAGAAAGTGGCCTCTATGGAAAATCCATCATCGTCATCTACGGAGACCATTATGGTATTTCCAACTCCCGAAATCCTGAGCTGGCACCCTTGATTGGAAAGACTTCTGAGAACTGGTCGAATTACGACAATGCCATGTTGCAACGAGTGCCTTTTATGGTGGTCATGCCTGGCTATGAAAAAGGACAAATCATCAATACCTACGGTGGACAAATCGATATCTTACCGACTCTCGAACACCTCCTTGGTATTGAGTCCAATTCCTTCCTTCAAGTCGGCCAAGACCTTCTGTCTCCAGATCATCAAGAAATCGTTGCCTTTCGAACTGCCAATTCCTTCGTCACGCCAAAATATACTAGCTATGACGGACGAACCTACTATACTGAAAGCGGTCTTGAAATCAGCAATCTTGATGAACAAGCTCAGACTGAACTAGAAATTGTTCGTCAAGCAGCTAGTCAACAGCTAAAAATCAGCGACCAGATTCAAACTGGAGATTTGATCCGTTTCTACCAAGCAGATCATCTTGGAAAAGTTGATACAGAAAGTATTTCTTACCTCAATTCCTTACCAATTCTGCAAAAGATTGAACAGGAAAAGGGTGGTCAATCAACCAGTCTCTTTAGCCAACGACAAGGTAAAACCAGTGCTGACCTTTTCAAGGCACCAAGTTACCAAGAACTCCATCCAGAGTCGGCAGAAACCGAATCAAAATCACAATAAAAGATGCTCTTCCATCGTGGAGGAGCATTTCTTTTTATAAAATAAAATTCAACGAAAATCAAAGAACAAACTAGCCTCAGATTTACTGTGAGATTATAGGTAGAGAGGTTGTATCAGCAATATGTGTCTGTCAAATTTAGTGACGAAGATAGTAGAAGAAATATGAGGATATAAATCAGCTTCAGCAGGTATATGGAAAATTTGATTTTATAGAAAAGCTTTCTGCTACAAACTCAATATACTATCAATAAATAATATCATAGAAGCAACAATAATTATAATTTCACCTATCTGCATAATTCTATTTCGAACTCTAAATATATGTTCTATCAAAAATACTTGGATCACACACATTATAGGAATTATCGTTTTTGAAATTGAAAAATATCCAAATAAATAAACTATAAACAACAAAAATAGAACTATGTTATATTTCTTATTCAAAACATTCCTCCCTATATTTTTGATTACCAATCTTAATCATTTACAACCACATTATAACAAACTACGAAAGCCTTGTTAACAAATATTGCCATTTTTTAAATTTTTTTGTGATTCGAATGTGATAAACTACTTTGATATTGATTTTAGATAACTTTTCGTCTATACTTAGGGGTGAACACAAAGTGATACTTTGTGTGCGATAAACTATGAGCCTTTTGTGCCATATTTTTCTCCTTTCGCTTTACAATTGGCTTGAACACCTTTATTGTATCGCGTTTGGATTTTTTTGGTATAATCTTCGATGCACACCCGCATAGCGGGTGGTTTTTTGTCTCGCACCTAACGGAGCGAGACGGACTGAAAGTCACATAATTAAAAAAGTTGGAGCTCAGTACTCCAACAATTACTATTAAAATGTTTGGCGTTTTGCTTTACGCTCTGCACGACCGCGAGCACGATTTTCAGCACGCTTGGTTTTGCGGCGCTTTTCATCAACCGCCCATTGAATTTTCTTCTTATAACCTGGTTTGACTTTTTTCTTTTTCTTTTTAACCAAACCAATCATTTCGATATCGAGCTTATCTTGTTTTTTCTCACGGTTTGCACGACGATCACGGTCATAAGTATCTTGAAATTCCCCGTCTTTTACCATCTTCGGAGTAAATTTAATTCCTAATTTCTCCAACTCACGGATATCCGAGTCATCACTTGGCTGGTAAAGGGTAATAGCTGTACCTGGTAAGCCATTGCGTCCGGTACGACCAACACGGTGCACGAAGAAGGATAAGTCTTGCGGAATGGCATCATTAATGACATGGCTGACACCTTCAATGTCAATTCCACGCGCCGCCAAGTCTGTTGCGACAATGTACTCAAAATCTAGATTTTTCACCTGATTCATGATACGTTTGCGTTCACGAGGGGCAATATCTCCATGGATTTTTGCCACCTTCAAGCCTTGAGCAGTCAAGTAGGCATGTAACTCATCAGCACGCGTTTTGGTGTTAACAAAAATCATTGCCAAATACGGTTGCATCAACTGAGTTAACTGGTAAATTTGAGCATTCTTATCTCGGCCCTTGGTCGAAATCAACCAATTATCAATAGTATCAGAAATGACCGTTTTGGTCTTGATTTTCTCCATAACAGGATTTGATAAGTATTTTTTCAAGAATGGTTGCAGTTTTTGTGGAATAGTCGCTGAGAAGACCATGAATTGCAGGTCTTTTGGAAGGCTGCCAGCAATCTTATCAACAGTTTCCAAGAATCCCATATCCAAGGTCATGTCTGCCTCATCGACCACAAAGGTCTTGGCCTTGTGAATAGCCAAATCACCGGATTTAACCAAGTCGTAGATACGGCCTGGTGTTCCGATAACAATATGAGGCTGGTTACTTGCCAATTTGTCAATCTGGCGAGCCTTATCTGTCCCTCCCACATAATTAACCACACGAACTTCGACATCTGAGTGAGCTGAAATCTGACGCGCTGCTTGGTAAATTTGAGTAGCCAACTCACGACTCGGTGCAGTAATCACGGCTTGTACACTATCGCTAGCTTCATCTAATTGCTGGAAAATCGGCAATAGGAAAGTGTGAGTCTTACCCGAACCTGTTTTTGATTCACCGACTAGGTCACGACCTGCCAAAACAATAGGAATCAACTTATCTTGCACCTCTGTTGGAGTTGTAAATTTCAACTCCTCCAAGGCTTCTCTAATATAGTTTTTAAATTGAAATTTCGTAAATGACATAATATCCTCGATTCTATCTATCTTACCAATTATACCATATTTTATTTCATTTCAGTAGTCTCACTTATAGAGCTTACTTCCAGTAGCTTCTCTAATAAGAAAAAGGCTGGAACTTCATGATTCCAACCTCTTTTCAATCTTTATTTCCAGTTTAAAGTAGCATTCAAGCCATAGTGATCACTCACTTGTGGACTCTTGTTACCATCAAACACGACATGTAAATTTTCCACCGCTAACTCTTTGGTAGTAAAGACATAATCGATTCGAAGGGGTTCAGTGTTCCCTTTCCAGCCATCAATTTCTGGTGGAACGGTATAGCTACCGCTTTTCTCTTGAGAAACTTCAAAAGCGTCTTGTAAGCCTAATGGACTAGCTAAAATAGCTTGGTAGCCTTCCTGTCCAGCCGGATTGTTGAAATCTCCAGCTAGCAAAAGCGGCTTGTTCAATTCTTTCAAGACAGCCTCAAATCGTGCCCATTCTTCTTGGAAACCTTTATCCCACCAAGAAAGGTGGACACTTGCAACTGCAAGCTCCTTACCATCAACTACAGTTTCAGCCACGGCAACACGACGAGTATGATAGTCTGTTGGATCATCCACATCTGAAACCAAAATTTCTCTGGCTTCAATAGGTGTTTTAGACAAGATAGCCACACCTTCGTGGTAGCGATCATAACCGATATGGTTATAGGCCCAAGTCCAGTAGTAATTTTTCCCTTGCTCAGACAACTTTTCAACCAAGAGTCTAACATAGTGATCTTGGTGAATAGGCTCAGCTGCTGGCAAAGCTTGATAAAAGTCATTAACCTCCACCTCTGGCGAAGTGATCTCCTGATTGATTTCTTGGAAACAAATCAAATCATAGTCTTTTTCAAGAATATCCTCAAGCAAAATCTGGAATTTTTCCTCTGCTTCTTTCTCCATCCAACTATGAGTATTGAGTGTTAAAAATTTCATTCTTTTCTCCCAAAATAAGAGGTTGGAATACAGCTTCCAACCTCAAGTATATTACAATTCTACTTTAGCAACTGCTGTTTTAGCTGCAAGAGAACCTGTTTTTTCTAATTTAACTGATTTAATTGCATCACCATTTGTGAAGACAACTACTGTTGAAGTTTCACGTCCTGCTGCACGGATAGCATCCAAGTCAGCTGTGACAAGAAGATCTCCTGCTGCAACTTTTTGTCCTTCAGCAACATGAACTGTAAATGGTTTACCTTCAAGACTTACTGTGTCCAAACCAATGTGAACCAATACTTCAAGACCTGGTTCAGTCACAATACCAAGAGCATGTTTTGTTGGGAAGATGCTTGATACAGTACCTGAAACTGGAGATACAATGTTTCCATTTGCAGGTTCTACTGCAAATCCATCACCCATCATTTTTTGAGCAAACACTGGATCTTTCACTTGTTCCAAGGCAACAACTTGACCGTCTGCTACTGAGTAAACTTCCTCAGTAAGACCTTTGAAGTGAACAGTGTTTTGTTGTGCTTCAGTCATTTGGCTTGGAAGAGTTTCAGGAATGATTTCACCTGAATCAAGGATATCTTGGATATCAGATTTCAATACGTCAGCTTTTGGTCCGTAGATAGCTTGAACCCCTTGTCCTTTCATGACAAGACCCATAGCTCCTTCTGCTTTCCATTGCTCTGCATTTCCTACTTTATCTGCATCTTTTACAGTTACACGAAGACGAGTCATACATGCATCAACATCAACGATGTTTGCACGTCCACCAAGAAGGTTGATAATGTTTACAGCTTGAGAACCTGCTGCAACTTTCACTTCACTGCTAGATTCTTCTGAACCTTCAGCAGTTTCGTAGTTTCCGTTACGCCCTGGAGTTGCGTAGTTGAATTTTTGAATCATGAAGTTTGCGATAAAGTACATGATTACGGCAAAGAGAACAGTTACCCAGATAAAGTTAACAATATCCATACCGATACCAGCGCTAATCGCAATAGGTGTACGAGTCAAGAACTCGATTGAACCGAATGAGTGCATACGTAGGTTTACTACATCAGACATAGCGAAGGCCGCACCTTGAACAAGTGAGTAAACAAGGTACATAGGTGTTGCTACAAACATGAACATGTATTCGATTGGTTCAGTAACCCCTGTCAAGAATGTTGCAAGAGCTGTTGCAATCATCATACCTTTGTATTTGTGTTTCTTGTCTGCATCAACATTACGGTAGATAGCCACAACCACACCCATCAAGATACCGAATGAACCAATCATTTGTCCAACTTTGAAACGAGCTGGGTGAACAGTATCTAACAAGTGTTGGTATTGACTAGCATCAGTACCTTTAAGGTTTACAAGGTCTGTTACCCATGCAAGCCAAAGTGGATCTTGACCAAATACTTGGCTACCTTTTGCTGCACCAGTTAAGACCTCATAAGTACCACCAAGAGCTGTGTAGTTCATTGGGATAGTCAACATGTGGTGAAGACCAAATGGTAAGAGCAAACGTTCCAATGTACCATACAAGAATGGTGCAAGGATTGGAGCAGTTTCTTGTGAGTTAGCAATCCAGATACCAAAGCTATTGATACCTGTTTGAACTACTGGCCAGAAAGCAGCAAGTACAATTGCAGCAATTATTGAACGAAGAATAACTACAAACGGTACAAAACGTTTTCCGTTAAAGAATGAAAGTGCATCAGGAAGCTTACGGAAGTTGTAGTATTTGTTGTAAGCAGTTGCTCCAATAAAACCTGAGATAATCCCTACGAACACACCCATGTTCAAGGCTGGGGCTTCCATAACACTAATGAAGTAATCAGCAACTTTGATTGATCCACCAAAGAGAGTTGTTACCATAGCATCTGGATTTTTCAACATATCGCCTGATACGCCAAAGATTGTACCAGTGATACGGTTAATCAAGATGAAGGCAAGACCAGCGGCGAAAGCACCACCAGCACGTTCTTTAGCCCAGCTTCCTCCAATAGCGAGGGCGAACAAGATATGAAGGTTAACGATAACTCCCCAACCGATTTGCTCTAGTACACCACCAGTAATAACGAGTGGTGCAAAGGTTGGGTTAATCATCACGATAGACTTACCGATTGAAATCATCAAACCAGCAGCCGGCATAACCGCGATAACCACCATCAAAGCCTTACCGAATTTTTGCCAAAATTCGAAAGACAAGACATTTTTGAATGTATCTTTCATCATTCAAATCTCCTTTATTTTTATTTAGGCAAACGTTTTACGAAAACGTTTGCACCTTTTATGATTTAATTATACCACTTTAATTTTTTTTGTAAAGGCTTTTACAAAAAAAAGTAGACTTTTTTCTAAAATTTTTGTAGCAAAAAAAGGAGATCATTTAATCTCCTCATAAAAGTAGCTAGTTTACCTAAATCTTCAAGAATCTGCGCATGGAAATTCCCGATCCCAGTGAACCAATGAAAATTCCAATCACAAATAATAGGGCAATCATCAGAGGAGTAAATACCTCTGGCGCGATCATAGAAAGATTTTGTCCGACCAACGACTTATTGACAGATTGGTAAACCATTCGATAAACAATAAAGACCAACACTGATGGTGCAGTTGCTCCAAGCAAACCAATGAAGGCACCTTCAAGTAAGAACGGTCCACGGATATAACTGTTCTTAGCGCCAACCAAGCGCATGATTTGAATTTCACGACTGCGGGAAATAATGGTGATACGAATGGTATTTGAAATCAAGAAAACTGCAATAAAAATCAAAAGTCCTGCAATAACTAATCCCCAAACACGGATAAATGATGCTAGTTGGAATAGGCGTTCTGTATTGGCACCACCATCCTGAACCTCAGACACACCTTCAATTTTTTTAGCATCTTCAGCCACAGTTTTTACATCACTTGGCGCTTTGGTATCAACGATATAGGCATCATAGAGGGGGTTGGCATCTCCTTCGAAGATTTTCCAGTTGTCACCCATTGTCTCGGTTAATTTTGCATATTGTTCCTCTTTACTTGAAAAGGTAACACTTTTAACAGTAGACATCCCCTTCAAGGCATTGTATACCTTATGGTAGTCATTATTTGTAACAGTTTGACCTTCTTTTTCAATAGTCTCACTATTATCAGCTACATCCTTACGAATATAAACCATCACCCGAACATTATTTTCAATATCTGTAGCTAGTTTCGCTGTATTGAAAATAACAGAAGCAAATATGGCAACCAAGGTCAAAGTAATCATGACTGAGCTGACAGCAGCCACTGTCATCCAACCATTTCGTTTCAAACTTTTTAGTGATTCAAATAAATGGCGAAAAAATCTACTAATCATCGTATCCATACTCTCCTTTTGATTCGTCACGAACGACACGGCCATTTTCAATGGCAATGACACGGTGGCGCAAGGTATTTACAATCTGGCTATTATGAGTCGCCATCAAAATAGTTGTCCCTTGTAGGTTAATCCGTTCCAAGAGATTCATAATTTCCCATGAATTATCCGGGTCCAGGTTTCCTGTTGGTTCATCGGCTATCAATACTTTGGGATTATTTACAATGGCACGTGCAATCGCAATCCGCTGTTGCTCTCCACCTGAGAGCTCATTTGGGAAAGAACGAACCTTGTGCTTCAACCCAACCAAGTCTAAAACTTCCATCACACGTTTTTTGATATTACGGCGATTTTCCCCGATTACTTCCATAGCGTAAGCAATATTTTCATAGACAGTTTTCTTTGGCAACAGTTTATAATCTTGGAAGACAACCCCAACACTACGACGTAGAAGCGGGACGTCTTTCTTTTTGATCTTAACCAGATTAAAGCCAGCAACTGATAGGCTTCCTTTATCGATTTTTACTTCACGATATAGAGAACGTATGAAGGTTGACTTCCCTGCTCCCGAAGGTCCTACAATGTAAGCAAATTCTCCCGGTTGAACGCTGACCGAAACACCGCGTAGGGCAGTCGTTCCGTTGTCGTATTTTTTGACGACATCTCTCATTTCAATGATTGACATGTGAGTTCCTTTCTTTCTTAGCTGATTCGCCACTTGAGGTAGGCATCGATAAAACCATCTAGGTCTCCGTCCATAACCTTATCTACCTGAGCAACTTCAAAGCTAGTCCGATGATCTTTTACCATAGTATAAGGCGTGAAGACATAAGAACGGATTTGGCTTCCCCATGTGATTTCTTTTTTCTCACCCTTGAGGGAATCTACCTCCGCAGCTTTCTTCTCTTGCTCCATTTGATAGAGCTTAGCCTGCAACATCTTCATAGCTCGATCTCTATTTCCATACTGGGTACGATCCACTGTTGATTGGACAACAATTCCAGTTGGAATGTGGGTTAAACGTACACCTGTTGAAACCTTGTTGACGTTTTGTCCACCGGCACCACCTGAACGGAAGGTATCCATCTTGATGTCATCTTCCCGGATTTCCACTTCAATGGTATCATCCAACTCAGGCATCACTTCTACAGATGTGAAAGAGGTGTGGCGACGTTTGGCAGAGTCGAACGGCGAAATTCGCACCAAACGGTGAACTCCCATTTCCGACTTGAGAAGACCATAGGCATTAGGTCCTTCAAATGATAAGGTTACCGACTTAATACCAGCTTCATCTCCTGCTTGGTAATCCAATACTTCCACTTTAAAGCCTTTAGCATTTCCATAGCGAGTGTACATACGAAGCAACATATCACCCCAGTCCTGAGCCTCAGTACCACCGGATCCTGGATGGATTTCCAAAATCGCATTATTATGGTCATAAGGTTCTGACAAGAGCAAGGTCATCTCGTAACTGGTCATCATCTTATCAAGTTCTGATAACTGTTCGACCAGTTCATCATGCACTGACTCGTCTTCAGCTAAAAAGTCTAATAAAATTTCGACTTCATCCTGCAACTCTTCCATCTTATGGAAGGTATTGTAAGTGTTTTTTAATTCATTTAATTCTTGCGACGTTTTTTGGGCCGCGATATTATCGTTCCAAAAATCAGGTTCTGTCATCTTATTTTCCAAGATGGCAATCTCTTCCTCTAGACCTTCTAGGTCAAAGAGACCCCCTGAAAGAAGCTAATTTTTCACGATTTGCGTCAATTTTCTGACGGATTACTGAAATGTCCATAAATACTCCTTTTTTACATCATTTCATTATAGCATATTTTATCATTTCTTTCCATCTTTTGCTCTAATCCCTTATTACACGTAAAAAGAAGCCTTTCGGCTTCCCTTCTTACAAGACTTTTGCTGAAGTACGAGTAATTTCTTCTACTTGAATATTCTCTGATTCAAATTTTTCTTTCAATGCTGGTAAATCAATTGATCCATCGATTTGAACTTCGATAATGACCTTGCCATCCTTACGCGGAATATTGACTGTATGAGAGATATTCAAATTTTCTTCTGCAATCAAAGAAACAATCTTTCCGAGGACACCAACTTCATCTTCTGTAACAAAGCGCACACGAATTCCTTCTTCTCCATAACCAGCAATTTCAAGAAAGGCTTGGAAAACGTCACGGTCCGTAATAACTCCATAGACTTGATGGTTATCAACGACAGGAAGAATACCAATCTTATTTTTCAACATCAGATAAGTTGCATCCTCAAGACTCGCATAGCCTGAAACAGTGACAACATCACGAATCATCACATCTTTTACTTTGGTCTTATTTAGAAGATAATTCATCTCATAGATAGAAAGACTGGTTGCTTTTGATGGACTAGCTTGCGCAATGGTTCCTTCAGTTACCAAACCAACCAATTGATCATTTTCGATAACAGGCAAGCGGTGCAACCCTTGCTCTCTCATCAAATCTGCTGCATGAGATACTGTTGTATCTGGACTAATATACACTACCTTGCGGGTCATAAAATCTTTAACTGCCATGAGACTTCTCCTTTTCTATTCTTATCCCTATTATACAATCTTTTTGCAAATCTATCAAACGCTTACATTTCTTTTTCAAAATTCAGAAAAGTATGAATAAGCTAGCAAAAAGAGCTCTGAAATCGAGCTCCCTGAATGAAGGTAAGATACGTTTCATTCGATTTTTTCAATTATTAGAAATTAACCTTTTAATGTAGATAAAGATTGCTTTGCAATATCTATCCGCAACCTAAACTAGTCTCCCAGACTATGCGATGATTGCTTCGCAATCTCTATTCACCGACTCAAAAGGTCCCCCGGACTATAATGATGATTACTTCGTAATCATCATCCACCGACTAAAACAATCCACTGGATTGTTTTAGCCACCCAGATACGCTTTTCTGACTTCTTCTGATGAGGCGAGTTCTTTTCCTGTTCCTGATAGGACGATTTTTCCTGTTTCCAGTACATAGCCTCGGTCAGAGATTGCAAGTGCTTTATTGGCATTTTGTTCAATCAAGAGGACGGTTGTTCCTTGCTTCTGGATATCTTGAATGATATCAAAGATCTCTTGAATAAAGATTGGGGCAAGTCCCATTGAGGGTTCATCTAAAAGAAGAAGTTTTGGTGTTGACATAAGAGCACGTCCCATGGCAAGCATTTGTTGTTCCCCTCCTGAAAGAGTGGCTGCATCTTGGTTCTTCCGTTCTTCAAGACGAGGAAAGCGTGAGAAAACTTTCTTCAAATTAGCTTGATTTTCTTCACGGTTTTTCTTTAAGAAAGCTCCCATTTCTAGATTTTCCATAACAGTCAAGCCAGGGAAGACGTGGCGTCCTTCTGGAACTTGTGAAAGACCACCTGCCACGATTTTTTGAGCTGGCATTTTTTGGATTTCTTGACCTAAAAATTCAATTTTTCCTGAGCTTGGTCTAACTAGACCTGACAAGGTACGGAGAATGGTTGTCTTACCTGCACCATTGGCACCGATAAGGGAAACAACTTCTCCTTCATTCACTTCAAAGCTTACATCACGGACTGCTTGGATCATGCCGTAATGCACAGAAAGATTATCAACTTTTAACATAGACATTAGGCTTCACCTCCTAGATAAGCTTCGATAACGCGTTTATTGGTCTTAATTTCGTCTGGAGTTCCCTGAGCAATCAAACGACCGTATTCAAGTACGTAGATACGTTCTGTTACTTCCATGACCAGATTCATATCGTGTTCAATCAGCATGATCGTAATCTTAAATTCATCTTTGATACGACGAATTAACTCAGTCAATTCGGCTGTTTCCTGTGGGTTCATACCTGCTGCTGGTTCATCTAAAAAGAGAATTTTAGGTTCCGTAGCGAGGGCACGAACAATTTCCAAACGACGTTGTTGGCCGTAGGCAAGATTTTTAGCAAGAGTTTCTGCATCACCATCTAAATCAAAGATTTTCAACAATTCCAAAGCTTTAGCCTTTAATTCTTTTTCACTCTTGTAAAAAGCTGGTAAGCGTAAGAAACTAGCAAAAACATGTTGTTTGTGATGGTTGCCAAAAGCAATCAAAACATTGTCTAAAACTGTTAAATCTTTAAAGAGACGGATATTTTGGAATGTACGTCCAAGTCCCAAAGAAGCAATCTTATAAGGTGACTTTCCATTCAAAAGGTGACCATCTAAGGTTACTGTTCCCTCACTTGGTTCATAAACACCGGTCAAAAGGTTGAAAAGAGTGGTTTTCCCAGCTCCATTTGGACCGATTAGTCCAACCAGTTCCCCTTCGTTCAATTCAAGAGTCACATCTCCAACAGCTGTTAGACCGCCAAAATGTTTGGTTAACTGTTTTACTTCAAGTAATGCCATTAGTTTTGTTCCTCCTTCTTAGATTTTTTAAAGAAACGTGATAGGCTCAATTCCCATGTTCCAAGGAGTCCACCTGGTCTGAAAATCATTACCAAGACCAAGGCCAAAGCGTAAATAATCATACGCACGCTGGCAACATCTTGGAGAAGCATATTCAAAATTCCAAGGACAATAGCTGAAACGATGGCACCTGTAATGGAACCAAGTCCACCAAATACAACAATAATCAAAACGTTGATTGAGTTGATGAAAGTATAATCTTTCGGTACAACAGACCCGATAAATCCTGCCTGAAGTGACCCTGCAATACTTGCAGTAATAGCACCAAAGACAAAAGCGATAATTTTAATTTTAGTCGTATTAACCCCAACTGACTCAGCAGCAATTTCATCCTCACGAACGGAGAGGGTTGAACGACCAATTGGACTACGCAAGAAGTTCAATGTTGCAATGGTTGTGATCACGACAAAGAAGTAAACCATTTGCCAAGTTGTAAAGTTAGGAATTCCCAAGATACCTGCTGCACCATTTGTAAGGCTTCCACCATTGATGATAAAGATACGGATAATTTCAGAAACACCAAGAGTCGCTACCGCAAGATAGTCCCCCTTCAAGCGCAAGGTTGGAATTCCGACAAGCAAGGCAACTGCTCCTGAAAGCAAAGCCCCTATCAGCATAGCTCCAAAGAAGGCACCGTAGGTTGGTGATTTAGAACCAATAATAGCTGCTGCATAGGCACCAATCGCCATAAAACCAGCATGCCCAAGTGAAAATTGTCCTGAAAAACCAACGATTAAGTTAAGACCAACAGCCAGAATAATATTAATTCCGATTTGTTGTAAAATCTGTACATAGAATAGATTGAGTACTCCGACTGAAACCAGTACACTAATCAAGCCATAGCCAGCTAACAAAAGGAGTAACCATAGAATATTAACTTTTAAATTTTCTTTCATCGTTTACACCTTCTCTTTCACATTTTTACCAAGGATACCAGCTGGGCGGACAATCAAGATCAACAACAAGATTCCATAAACAATGGCATCACGGAAGTCTGACATTCCAAAGGCTGTCGCAAAGGTTTCTAATAGACCAATCACAAAACCACCAAGCGCCGCACCAGGAATAATTCCAATACCACCAAGTACCGCGGCAACGAAAGATTTAAGACCTGGAGTAACCCCCATCAAAGGCTCAAGAGAGTTATAATAGAGGGCAATCAGAACACCAGCCGCACCCGCAAGAGCTGACCCCAAAGCGAAGGTAAAGCTGATAGTACGGTTTACATTGATCCCCATCAATTGCGCCGCATCGCTATCTACTGATACTGCACGCATGGCTTTCCCCATCTTAGTCTTTTGGACAATGACTTGTAACAAAATCATCAAAATCAAGGAAATGGCCAAGATCATTAACTGCACGTTTGTTAGGCTAACTGGTCCCAAATCATAGCGAACTGTTTGAATCGCTTGAGGGAAGGCACGGGTATTGGCACCAACCAGATAGACCATCCCATACTCCAATAGGAAAGAAACCCCAATAGCCGTAATCAAAACAGCAATACGCGTAGAGTGACGCAAAGGTCGGTAAGCAAGGAACTCAATCACGACACCAAGAATAGCTGTCGCTAGCATAGCTACAATAAGCGCTACAAAGAAATTCATTTGGAAAGAATTAATCAAGAAATAACCGATAAAGGCTCCCATCATATAAATATCACCGTGGGCGAAGTTGATGAGCTTGATAATTCCGTAAACCATGGTATACCCTAGGGCTAACAGCGCGTATACACTACCTAGAATCAAACCATTTACTAGTTGTTGGAGCATAAGATTCACTCTTTCTATTGATAATTTTGAGGGTTTCCCCTCACTTTTTGATAGGTTCTTATACTCAATGAAAATCAAAGAGCAAACTAGGAAACTAGCCGCAGGCTGTACTTGAGTACGGCAAGGCGACGTTGACGAGGTTTGAATTTGATTTTCGAAGAGTACTAAACATCGAAACAGGGAGTGAGTCAACGGCTCATTCCCTATTTCAACATTTTTCTATTATGGTTTTACAACTTCTGCTGCTTCAACCTTACCATTGTTCATGGTCATCATGTAAGCAGTTTTGACTGTGTTGTGGTCTGCATCAAAGCTTGTTTGACCAGTTACACCTTCAAAATCTTTTGTTTTAGCAAGGTTATCCTTGATTTCACCAGAGTTTTTAGCACCTTTTGCTGCATTTGCTACAAGGTGAACTGAGTCATAAGCCAAGGCTGCAAATGTTGAAGGCTCTTCATTGTACTTAGCACGGTAAGCATCAAGGAAAGCTTTTGCTTTAGCTGAAACTTCTACAGTAGTTGAGAAGCCTGAGATAAAGTAGATGTTTGATGCTTTTTCAGCAGTTGCTTGTTGTACAAACTCTTCACCGTTGAATCCATCACCACCAACGATTGGTTTGTCAATTCCCATACCACGCGCTTGGTTTACAATTTTACCAGCTTCAGTGTAGTAACCAGGGACGATGATAGCATCAAAGTCTTTCCCTTTCATTTTTGTAAGGGCTGCTTGGAAGTCTGTGTCACCTGCTACGAAAGTTTCATCTGCAACGATTTCACCTTTATAAGCTTCACGGAAGGCTTTGGCAATACCTTTAGCATAGTCGCTGGCATTGTCAGTGTAAAGAACAACTTTCTTAGCTTGCAATTTTTCAGAAACATAGTTTGAGATAATTTTTCCTTGGAAGCTATCTTGGAAAGTTCCGATAAAGAGGTAATCTTGACCTTTAGTCAATCCATCTTGAGTCGCACTTGGCGAAATCAATGGAACACCTGCTTTTGTAGCGTTCGCTACCGCAGCTGCAGTTGCACCAGATGTCGCAGGTCCTACGATTGCTGATACTTTAGATTGGGTTACAAGGTTAGTTGTTACTGAAGCCGCCTCAGCTGTTTCAGACTTGTTATCTTTATCAACTACTTCGATTTGTTTTCCATCGATACCACCTGCGGCATTGATTTCATCAACAGCAAGTTGGGCACCTTTTTGTTCAGATGTACCGTAAGCTGCTACGGCACCAGTTTCCTCGAAGTTAAATCCGATTTTGATTGTCTTTTCATCTACTGAGTTACCAGCAGCGTTTGACGCTCCAGACTTCACTTCTCCACAGGCTGCAAGAAGTGCTACACTTGCAAGCGCCACAAACGATAGGGCAAATTTTTTCTTCATCTTTTTTGTCTCCTTATTTCTTAAATAAATAGCATATTAAGAATATACCGAATTATCAGAAAATTGTCAACACTTTTCTTGAACTTTTTCGATGATAACGTTTTCCTCTCGATGAAGATTGCCCACAAAGGGTGTTTCCAGCTCTTGGATATGGCAAACTCTGACTTTTTTTATAAACTTTTCCTTTCCCAAGCGCCCGACCAATTGCTCCACTTCTTGAGTTGGAACATAAAGCTGTAAGTAACGATGTTTCTTGGAATGATAGGTAATATCTCCATAATCCTGCAATTTTTTGGCATCACGATTATAGTAAAGATAGATAATCAAGCCAGATCGATTGACTTTTTCAAACATGATAAATCCTCTTTCTAAGAAATCTCCCCCTATTATACCAAAAAAAGCAAACTCAGTCGAGTTTGCCTTCTTTAATCATTAGTTCAATGAATTGTTGGCCATGATTTCATCAATAAAGCCATATTCAAGCGTTTCTTGAGCACTCATCCAGTTATCGCGTTCTGCATCTGCGTGAACTTTTTCGATTGACTGACCTGAATTTTCAGCCAAGATTTTTTCCAAGGTGTTACGAGTTTTAAGCAAGTGTTCTGCAGCAATCGCCATATCGGTTTGTTGAGTACCACCACCTGTACCACCCATTGGTTGGTGAATCATGTATTCAGCATTTGGAAGCATGAAACGTTTGCCTTTTGCTCCACTTGATGCAATAACCGTCCCCATAGATGCAGCCATCCCCATAACGATGGTTTGGACATCTGCCTTGATAAAGTTCATGGTATCAACGATTGCCAAACCAGCTGAAACGGAACCACCTGGTGTATTGACATAAAGGTAAATATCTTTTGTACTATCTTGGGCATCCAAGAAAAGCAACTGGGCAATAACTGAGTTGGCCATGTTGTCTTCAACTGGACCTGTCAGCATAATGATGCGGTCTTTGAGAAGACGTGAGTAAATATCGTAGGAACGTTCTCCACGGCTTGTTTGTTCAATAACTACAGGAATCATTCATTTCTCCTTTTGAGTTTTATTTTTGTTGGTCAAATGACTGAAGATAAGACTATTATAATATCTTGGTCAAAAAAGGTCAAATTTTTGCTCTGTTTTCATCAGACAGAAACAAAAATTCAACCTCCTTTCGTGACTGGAACTTCTTTTCCAAGTCAATCTTCTTTTCGATCTTATTTCGTACCGAACAAGCGGTCTCCAGCATCTCCAAGACCTGGAACGATATAACCGTGTTCGTTCAAGCGTTCATCCAAGGCTGCTGTAAAGATTTCTACATCTGGATGAGCTTCTTGAAGGGCTTTAACACCTTCTGGAGCAGATACAAGGCAGACAAATTTGATATTTGATGCGCCACGTTTTTTAAGAGAATCAACAGCCAAGATTGCTGAGCCACCTGTTGCCAACATTGGGTCTACCACAAAAATTTGACGTTGGTCAATGTCCTCAGGCAATTTCACCAAGTATTCAACTGGTTGAAGCGTTCCTTCATCACGGTACATACCGATGTGACCAACCTTAGCAGCTGGAACCAAGCTCAAGAGTCCATCAACCATCCCGATACCTGCACGCAAGATTGGAACGATGGCCAATTTCTTACCTGCCAATTGTTTTTGAACTGTTTTTGTGATTGGTGTTTCGATTTCCACATCTTCTAGTGGAAGATCACGAAGTACTTCATACCCCATCAACATTGCAATCTCATCTACTAGCTCACGGAAAGCTTTTGTAGAAGTATCTGTACGACGCAAGATTGACAATTTGTGTTGAATCAGTGGATGATTAATAACTTCAATTTTTCCCATTTTTGGAATTCCTTCTTTCAATTTATTCTTCTTATTATACCAAAAAACGGTTTAAAAATCTTTCTAAACCATTTATTTTTGATAATTTTTACATTAGATCAGCCTCTTTAAGAGCGGCCTGTACTGTCTCAAGTGGTAGATGGGTTAATTCTGTTCCCTTTTCTTGATAAAGGTATTGGGCGTAGTCATCCATTCGGTACTGGTTGATATAAACCACGCGCTTACAACCGACCTGAAGCAATTGTTTTGTACAGTTGAGACAAGGAAAATGGGTTACATAGGCTGTAAAGCCTTTAGGAACACCACGTTCTGCACCTTGAAGGATAGCATTGACCTCAGCGTGAAGGGTGCGAACACAGTGGCCTTCGATGACCAGACATTCGTGATCGATACAATGCTCGGTACCTGACACCGAACCATTGTAACCAGTGGAAATAACCTTATTGTCCTTTACCAGAATCGCGCCCACTTTGGCACGTTTACAAGTGGAACGATTGGCAATTAGTAGGGCTTGGGCTGCAAAATACTCATCCCATGCTAGTCTTTTTTCAGTCATATCTCTTCTCCTTTTTCTCTATTTTTTAAAAAATGGTAACCGTAAATCTGCAATCTTTTCAGCAGGTACCTTCATACCATCCTTGATCCATTTTAGGAGGACAGAGACGATGGCCGAGCTCCAAAAGGAATGAAGATAAGAGCTGACACCTTTTGATTTTCCATGGTATTTTTCCAGAAATTCCTGCATGGCTTGGACAAAGATTTTTTCCAGATGGTAATCTAAAGCAAGTTGAATCACTCTGGCTTCCTTTCTTGCTTCTCGGAAAAGGTGAACCCAGACCAGATAAAGGTCTGTCTTTAAATCATAATGATGCAACTGTTCCATAATATTGTGGACAGTTCGTTTAAAGACGCTTTCTAAAATCTCCTCTTTGGAATCATAATTGCGATAAAAGGCCGCACGAGAAACGCCTGCACGTTTGACCAATTCAGAAATACTAATCTTGGTCAAGTCCTTTTTTTCCAAGAGTTGCAAGAGGGCTGTTTCGATGGCTTCTCTGGTTAATAAATTGGATTCTTGGTTTGATTTTCTGAGATTTTCAAGAGACTTTTCAGAGATTCTACGTTCAGACATAACATTTTCTTTCTACTTGTCACAGCAGACGGATGAGGCTTTTGTTTCAAGGGCTTTCATGATATAATTGTAAAAAAAGACAGAACCTTTGTCAATGTATAACTGACAAAGTTGGAGAATTTCTATGACTTGGAAGATTATTGCTGACTCTGGTTGTGATTATCGTCAGCTGGAGACACCAGCAATTGATACAACCTTTGTAAGTGTCCCCTTAACCATTCAAGTAGCTGATCAGGTCTTTGTTGATGATGCCAGTCTTGACATTGACCAAATGATGGAAACCATGTATGCAACTGCAGAAGCTTCAAAATCAGCTTGTCCAAGCCCAGATGATTATTTGCGAGCATTTGAAGTAGCCAAAAACATTTTCCTAGTAACCATCACTGGTGCTCTTTCTGGCAGCCACAATAGTGCTCAACTAGCCAAGAATATTTATCTGGAAGAACATCCTGACACTAAAATTCATGTAATTGATAGTTTGTCTGCTGGTGGGGAAGTTGACTTGCTCGTAGAAAAATTGAATGACTTGATTGACCAGGGCTTATCTTTTGAAGAAGTGGTTGAAGCTATCACTGCCTATCAAGAAAAAACCAAGTTACTTTTTGTCCTAGCCAAAGTCGATAACTTGGTGAAGAACGGCCGTTTGAGCAAGCTTATCGGTACAGTCGTTGGCCTTCTCAACATTCGTATGGTCGGAGAAGCTAGTGAAACTGGAACCCTTGAATTGCTACAAAAAGCAAGAGGAGCAAAGAAATCGATTCAGGCAGCCTATGAAGAATTGATAAAAGCTGGATATGCTGGTGGCCGTATTGTCATGGCCCAACGTAATAACGAGAAATGTTGCCAACAGCTCTCAGAACGAATTCGCGAGACCTTCCCACAAGCGGATATCAAGATTCTACCAACCTCTGGTCTCTGCAGTTTCTATGCAGAAGATGGTGGTTTGCTGATGGGATATGAAATTGATTAATTGCATTCTTGACAAGAGGTGACTTCATCTCTTGTTTTTTTGTGGTACAATAGAGCTATGAAACATTTTGATACTATTGTCATCGGTGGAGGACCTGCTGGCATGATGGCTACGATTTCCAGTAGCTTTTATGGACAGAAAACCCTCCTCATCGAAAAAAATCGGAAACTTGGAAAAAAATTATCTGGCACTGGTGGTGGCCGTTGCAATGTCACTAACAACGGAACTCTAGACGACCTACTAGCTGGAATCCCTGGGAACGGACGCTTTCTTTATAGTGTATTCTCCCAATTTGATAACCATGATATCATCAACTTTTTTACTGAAAATGGTGTTAAACTTAAGGTCGAAGACCACGGACGCGTCTTTCCGGCCAGCGACAAATCTCGTACCATTATCGAAGCCTTGGAAAAGAAAATCACTGAGTTAGGTGGCCAAGTTGCTACTCAAACCGAAATTGTTTCGGTTAAAAAGGTAGAAAATCACTTTGTCCTTAAATCCACAGATCAAACCTTCACTTGTGATAAACTGATTGTCACAACAGGTGGTAAATCCTATCCTTCTACTGGTTCGACTGGCTTTGGTCATGAGATTGCCCGTCATTTTAAACACACCATTACCGAGCTTGAGGCCGCTGAAAGTCCTTTGTTGACAGATTTTCCACACAAGGTCTTGCAGGGTATTTCGCTGGACGATGTGACCCTAAGCTATGGTAAGCATGTCATCACTCATGATTTGCTCTTTACCCACTTTGGTTTATCAGGCCCTGCTGCCCTGCGTATGTCAAGTTTTGTCAAGGGTGGGGAGGTTCTCTCGCTAGATGTTTTACCTCAACTTTCCGAGAAAGACTTGGCTGCATTTCTAGAAGAAAATCGGGAAAAATCCTTGAAAAACGCTTTAAGAACCTTGTTGCCAGAACGCTTGGCAGAATTTTTTGTGCAAGGCTATCCTGACAAAGTCAAACAACTGACTGAAAAGGAACGAGAACAACTTCTCCAGTCTATCAAGGGACTTAAAATTCCTGTAACTGGTAAAATGTCTCTTGCCAAGTCATTTGTTACCAAGGGTGGCGTCAGTCTCAAGGAAATCAATCCTAAAACTCTGGAAAGTAAGCTGGTACCTGGACTCCACTTTGCTGGTGAGGTACTGGATATCAACGCCCACACAGGTGGCTTTAACATCACTTCTGCCCTCTGCACTGGCTGGGTGGCAGGATCAAACCCAATCTAAATCTAAATTATTCAATGGCTAAATCAGCCCCAAAAGAAAGGAAGTCCTTTGGAACATATTATCTTGTTAAGGGGAGTTACTCCTAATGGAAAAAATGCTATCCCTAAAATGTCTTATCTAGTAGATATCTTGACAGAAGCTGGTTTTCAACAAGTTCGAACCTATATTCAAAGTGGGAATATCATTCTTGAAAGTGACTTAGATTTAGAAAAAATACGAGAACAGGTTCATACTCTAATAAATGAAAATATTGGTGCTGACTTAAAAATGGTAATCAAGAACAAAAGTGATTTTAAAAAAATTGTCCAAGAAAACCCGTTTGGAGAACACTATCTTTATGACCGTGTACACGTGATTTTTTATCAAGAATCTATTCAAAGTCTCCCTTTAGAAAAATTGAAAATTGATTACGGTGAAGAAGAAATTTGTATCGGTAACCACTGTCTCTACCTCTATCTCCCTAGAACTGCAAAACAAAAAAAGCTCAATACTAACTATCTTGAAAAGCTTTTTAATGTAGATTTGACAATGCGAAAACTAAATGTAGTAGAAAAATTATTAAGCAAGTAGTGCTTGAATTTAGTAAAAATCGGAAGAATGCTCCTCCGATTTTATTTTGTCTGAGTTTGGACATAGTGAGCAATCACATCTGATGTGTACTGGGCTGTTCCAGGTCCAAATTTGTCAATGTTTTCCTTAAATTCTGGGTTGTAGACGTAGCCTTTACCGATATGACCGAATACTTCAATAGTACAGTCGAATCCATAAGTCCGGATGGCTTGCAAGAGTTTAGCGGCTTCTTCTTGATTTTCGGTTGCTGTTACAGGAAGACCAGCTTGAAGATTTTGTGCCAAAGCTTGAAAAACTTGGTTGAAGGCAGCTGTAGCCTCGTCTTCGTGACCTTTCTGGCGCTCCAGCGCTTGGTCCATGACTTCTTGTCCATATTTCTCTACCGCCTCGTGGTGGTATTTTTGATGGTCTTGGTAGTTAAATCCAGCAAATTTCTCTTGAATGCTCATTTCTCTTTCTCCTTTTTGTTCTTGAATGGTTTTTTGCAAGGTTGAAATCAAGGTATCCAGATGTTCCCTTTCTCGAGTCAAATAGTCCAACTGTCTGGTCAAATGAGACAATAAATCTGTCCTTTCTTCCTTTAATAGCTCTGCTATCTTTTCTAAAGAAAAACCTAGATATTTGTAATAAAGAATAACCTGAAGGCGTTCCAAATCCTCCTGACTATAGGTTCGATAGCCGTTTTCCGACTTTAAAGGAACTAAAAGTCCTATCTTATCGTAGTGGTGTAGGGTTTTGACAGATACGCCCGATAGCTGGGCAGCTTCTTTTATATGGTACATGATTTCCTCCTTACATTGATAGTATAACCCCTCCCCTTAGGTCAGAGTCAAGCATTTTTGCGAAATTTTTTTACTTTATCATAACATGAAAATGGTTTTCTTGACAGACCTTAGAAAACATGATAGGATAGTCAAGTCTATCAATCAAAAGAAACGCTCATTTTGAGTACTTATGAGGCTATTTGCCAAGGGCAGTAGCTTTTTCTTTTGTAACACTAATTTTAGGAGTTTAACTATGTCTGAAAAATCGCAATGGGGTTCTAAACTAGGCTTCATCCTAGCATCTGCTGGTTCAGCCATCGGACTTGGTGCCGTTTGGAAATTCCCCTATATGACTGCTGCTAACGGTGGAGGAGGCTTTTTACTGGTCTTTCTCGTTTCCACTATTTTAATCGGTTTCCCTCTTTTACTGGCTGAATTTGCTCTCGGCCGAAGTGCTGGTGTTTCAGCAATCAAAACCTTTGGAAAACTCGGCAAGAATAGTAAGTACAACTTTATCGGTTGGATTGGTGCCTTTGCCCTCTTTATCCTCTTATCTTTCTACAGTGTTATTGGGGGATGGATTCTGGTTTATCTAGGCATTGAGTTTGGAAAATTGTTCCAAATTGGTGGAACGGGGGATTATGCTCAGTTATTTACTTCCATCATTTCAAATCCAGCCATTGCCCTAGGAGCTCAAGCTGCCTTTATTCTATTGAATATCTTTATTGTATCACGTGGGGTTCAAAAAGGGATTGAAAGAGCTTCTAAGGTCATGATGCCCCTGCTCTTTATCATCTTTGTTGTCATCATTGGGCGCTCTCTCAGTTTGCCAAATGCCATGGAAGGAGTTCTTTACTTCCTCAAACCAGACTTTTCAAAACTGACCAGTGCTGGTCTCCTCTATGCTCTGGGACAATCTTTCTTTGCCCTCTCACTAGGGGTTACAGCCATGCTGACCTATGCTTCTTATTTGGATAAGAAAACCAATCTAGTCCAATCAGGAATTTCTATCGTAGCAATGAACATCTCGGTGTCCATCATGGCAGGTCTCGCCATTTTCCCTGCTATGTCAGCCTTCAATATCCAGTCTGAAGGGGGACCGAGCTTGCTCTTTATCGTCTTGCCTCAACTCTTTGACAAGATGCCTTTTGGAACCATTTTCTACATCCTCTTCCTCTTGCTCTTCCTCTTTGCGACGGTCACTTCTTCCGTCGTTATGCTGGAAATCAATGTGGGCAATATCACCAATCAGGACAACAGCAAGCGTGCTAAATGGAGTGTTATTTTAGGAATTTTGACCTTTGTCTTTGGCATTCCCTCAGCCCTATCTTACGGTGTCATGGCGGATGTTCACATCTTTGGGAAGACCTTCTTTGATGCTATGGACTTCTTGGTTTCCAATCTCCTCATGCCATTTGGAGCTCTCTGCCTTTCACTTTTTACAGGCTATATCTTTAAAAAGGCTCTTGCAATGGAGGAACTGCATCTTGATGAAACAGCATGGAAACAGGGACTGTTCCAAGTCTGGCTCTTCCTTCTTCGTTTCATCATTCCAATCATCATCATCGTGGTCTTTATCGCCCAATTTATGTAATCAAAAAGGACTTGAGTAATGAACTCAGGCCCTTTCTTTTTTATGGATGACTAACAATCACTTCCAAACCTTGCCCTTCCAGAGTCCAAGCTTCAACATCACTTGGTAGGATAAAGTGGCTGCCTTTTTGGATTGGATAGTTTTTTCCGTCAACAGTTAGCTGACCTTGACCGGCTAAGACACTGAATAAGGTGTAATCAGCTGTCTTCTCAAAATCAACTTTTCCAGTAATTTCCCACTTGTAAACTGTAAAGAAATCATTGGATACAAGGAGAGTTGAGCATAAATCATCAGCTTTGACAGTTACAGGACGGCTATTTGCTGGCTCGCCAATGTTCAAGACATCAATGGATTTTTCAAGGTGAAGTTCACGCAAGTTACCATTATCATCCTTACGGTCAAAGTCATAGACGCGATAGGTGGTGTCACTAGATTGTTGTGTTTCAAGGATTAAAATACCTGCACCGATAGCATGCATGGTGCCACTTGGCACATAGAAGAAATCTCCAGCTTTAACTGGTACTTTTGTCAACAAGGCATCCCAATTCTTGTCCTCGATTTGCTGGCGAAGTTCTTCTTTTGACTTGGCATTGTGACCGTAGATAATCTCTGAACCTTCATCCGCAGCGATGATGTACCAGCATTCTGTTTTTCCAAGTTCGCCTTCATGCTCGAGTCCGTAAGCATCGTCTGGATGAACTTGAACGCTGAGCCAGTCGTTGGCATCGAGGATTTTGGTCAAAAGCGGAAATACAGGTTCTGGACGATTGCCAAACAATTCACGGTGTTCTGCATATAAAGTAGCTAGGTCTGTTCCCTCGTAACGACCATTTGCCACCTTTGAAACTCCATTTGGATGAGCTGAGATGGCCCAGTATTCACCTATTTTTTCACTTGGGATGTCATAACCAAACTCATCACGTAGCTTGGTTCCACCCCAAATTTTTTCTTGCATAACTGATTGTAAAAATAATGGTTCTGACATGTCGATCTCCTGTCTGATTTTTCTCCCCTCATTATAGCAAAAAGCTCCATCTAATTGAACTCTTTTTCCTATTATATAAAGTAGGGAGAAGATTTTATAAAAATAGTGAACAAATGTGCTCTACTCAATGCTTGCACCATTGCTGGCAATGACATCCTTGTACCAATAGAAGGACTTCTTCTTGCTACGTTTGAGAGTCCCATTTCCTGCATTATCTCGATCCACATAGATAAAGCCATAGCGCTTGTTCATTTCGCCTGTTCCAGCCGAAACCAGATCGATACAGCCCCAAGTCGTATAACCAAGCAAGTCAACTCCATCTTGGTAAATGGCATCTCGCATAGCTTTGATATGAGCCTCTAAGTAAGCAATCCGATAGTCATCTGCTACATAACCATTTTCATCCGGTGTATCCATAGCACCGAGTCCATTTTCTACAATGAACATAGGTTTTTGGTAACGATCCCAGATGGCATTGAGGGTGATACGAAGACCAAGCGGGTCAATCTGCCACCCCCATTCTGAGGATTCTAGATAGGGATTTTTGAGAGAGGCAAAAACATTTCCAGCTGTTAATTCTTTAACTTCTGGATCACCTGACGCTACTCGACTTGCATAGTAAGAGAAGGAAACAAAGTCAACAGTATTGTTCTTCAACAAAATCAAATCTTCTGCCGTCATTTGAATCTCAATCCCCTCACGTTCCCACTGCTTCTTGGCATAGTTTGGGTATTCCCCACGCGCTTGAACGTCAATGAAGAAGTAACTCTTGCGATCTTCCTTCATGGCTGCCCAGTAGTCTCTCGGATGGGCTGTGTTAGGATAGTATTGCCCTGCTGCCAACATACATCCCACCTTGTTTTCTGGGTCAATTTCGTGGGCAAGCTTAGTCGCCATGGCTGAAGCTACTAGCTCATGGTGGGCAGCCTGATATTTAACCTGTTCTTGATTTTCTCCTTCTTCAAAATAGAGCCCAGCTCCCATAAAGGGGGCATGGAGAATCATGTTGATTTCGTTAAAGGTAAGCCAATATTTGACCAAACCCTTATAGCGGGTAAAGAGTGTGCGACAAAGTTTTTCATAGAAGTCTAACATCCGACGATTGCGCCAACCACCGTATTCTTCAATCAAGTGCATAGGACAGTCGAAATGAGTAATGGTTACCAGAGGTTGGATTCCATACTTATGACATTCCTTAAACAAATCCTCATAAAAGGCTAGACCAGCTTCATTTGGCTCGGTTTCGTCGCCCTTAGGAAAAATCCGAGTCCAAGCAATGGATAGACGATAAGTCTTAAAACCCATCTCTGCAAAAAGAGCAATATCTTCCTTGTAATGATGGTACATATCAATGGCTTCTTTGGCTGGGTAAAAATAACCCTCCTCAAACGAAAACATCTTTTTATGACCTGTGATAATGGCTTCACGGTCTGATCCAATGGGTACCACATCCACGTTGGCCAATCCACGACCTTCTAAATTATAAGCACCCTCACACTGGTTGGCAGCTGTCGCTCCGCCCCACAAGAAACCATCCGGAAAAGTCAGTTTTTCGGTCATAACTCTACTCACTTTCTTATTTGCTTGTTCATTTACTTATATTATAACTTATTCTGTAAACCTTTTCTTATAAAATACTGTGACATACTGATACTATTCTACTATTTAAGTTTATCAGATTGTTTTTTAAAAAATTATCCTCTAGAAAAAGTAAATAGCCTCCCCTGAAACAAAAAAGAAGACTGAAAACTAGTCTCCTCTGTTCCTTTTAAATCAAAGCTGTAATAACCGTCACTAGGCCAAAAATAATACCTGGTGCATTAGCTGCTGCAAGGGGGATATCTCTTTCTTTTTTGAAAAGACCGTAGTAAACCCAGAGACTACAGTTGATGGCAGCAACCAAGGGCTGGATGAAATTTCCTTTTTGACCAGCCAGATTGTTCATGATTTGTGGGAAGTAAGACACATACATCATAACAGACATAAAGGTCGCTACCCAACCTAAAATTTTCATTTGTTTTTCAGACATTTTCAAAACCTCTTTCATTTTTACTGAATCTTATTTTAAAATATTCTTTCAAAACAATCAAGTCTTTAAAACTTTTGTTATAAAGATATAAACTATCACAATCTTGTTATAAGAAAGAGGGAACAGAAAAAAGACCGAATTGCTCCGTTCTGTTTACTCAATCAAATATTAGAAAATGAATACTCCTTTTCAATGAATCGATTGATTGATGGTAAATAAGCCGTTAGAAATTATTGACAGTATCGAAATTTTCTAGTAAAATGAATTTTGTTAATACCTAAATGGTGTGTAGTTTTCTATCAACATAGTCAGGAGAAAAGGAACTTATGCTAAAAAAATTTAATGAATTGTCACTGAAAGATAAGGCTTATCTAATTGGCGGTTTGAGCTTATTAGTCATTGTGATCTCATTTGGTCTACTCAATCGTCAAACAGTAACTGTCAGTCTTGTCTTTACACAACTATCTGCTCCCTTGATTTTGGTGATTTTTACTTGTCTAGTAATCGGGATCATTGCTGGTAGTGCTATTGGTATTAGCTATCACCATAACAAGACTCAAGATCTGAGAAGCCGCATTGCTGAAGCAGAAGCGACTATCAATATAAAAGACAGGGAGCTTGTCCAGTACGAGGAACAGGTGCAACAATTAAAACAGGAAGCCAAACAATAAGTGTAGAAATCATAACCACCCGTGAAAACGGGTGGTTTTTTGTCTCGCACCTAACGGAGCGAGACGGACTGAAAGTCGCATAAATACAAAAAAGATCGAATTGCTCCGATCTTTTTAAGTTTCACTCCAAGAATGTTTAGATAAAAAATTTGATAATAGAATTACCTACTTCATACGATAAAAATCAATCACTAGACCAGCAGGCCCTTTAACTAATAAGGACTCTGTTCCCCAATCGGTTACAGTTGGTCCGTTTAAAACCTGGATACCAAGTTCTTTCAACCGTTGGTAATTCTGGTCTACATCCTCAACCTCGATATGAAGAATGATTCCTGACTGAAAATCTTCCAAAGGAATCAAATGATTTTGGGACAACATCAGACAGTGACTGCCAATCGTAAACTGAGCAAAACTGTCATCAACATAATCGGGCTTTTTATCCAAAATACGCTCCAAGTCAGCACAGACTTGGGGAACATCTGAAACGATAATATCTAATTGATTTAAATTCATTTACTATCCTCCATAAAAAGACCGGATTGCTCCGATCTTTTTAAGTTCCACGAAGGAATTATTTAATTGCGCGTGATTGCAATCCTTCTTCTTCCAAGAAGAGGCGGAATGGTACGAGTTCTTCTGCTTCGTATTTTTCCTTGAAGTCTTTGATTGCTTCTTCTGAGTGAAGTTTTGGATCCAATTCAAGTACTTCTACTGGAAGTGGACGGTGTGGAGTGATGCGAGCATCGATCACAACAGTTTTACCTTCTTTGTTGAGTTTAACAGCTTCTGCAACAACTGCATCGATGTCTTCGATACGGTCAACTGTAAATCCTACAGCACCTTGAGCTTCAGCGATTTTCGCATAGTCAGCATTAGGGAAGTCACAACCAAACAAGTGTTTGTTTGTGTCTTCGTATTTGTCCTTGATGAAGGCATATTTACCATTTGAGAAGACAACGTTGATAACTGGAAGGTCGTATTGAACGTTTGTGATAACGTCTGGGTAGCACATGTTGAATGCACCGTCACCCATGATGTTCCATACTTGGCGATCTGGATTGTCTTTCTTAGCAGCGATACCACCAGGAAGGGCAATACCCATTGTCGCAAAGAGTGGAGATGTACGCCACATGTTCTTAGGTGTCATGTGAAGGTGACGAGTAGATGTTTGAGTAGTGTCACCTACGTCGATTGAGTAGATAGCGTCTTGATCAGCATGTTTGTTGATTGCATTGTAAACTTGATACAATTGCAATTCACCCTCAGTTTTACCTTCGATTTTGTTCATGTAATCACGCCAGTTTTGGTTGTTCTTAACGTTTGCACGCCACCATGGAGTAGATTCAACTGGGTTCACTTTGTCAAGGATAGCTTTAGCTGCTTGACCTGCATCACCAAGGATTGAAGCGTCTAGGGCATGACGTTTACCAAGTTTGTAAGGGTCGATATCCACTTGGATGAATTTTTCAGTATTCTTGAATGCTTGGTAAACTTCAGCAAATGGGAAGTTTGAACCAAGGAAAAGAACTGTGTCTGCTTCAAAGACCACTTCGTTGGCTGGCTTCCAACCAACACGGTAAGCAGAACCTGTCAAACCTTCATAGTTCCATTCAAAGGCTTCAAAGTTTTTACCAGTTGTGATGATTGGTGCTTTGATTTTACGTGACAATTCAGTAATCACTTCACCAGCTTTAACACCACCGTAACCAGCATAGATAACTGGACGTTCAGCATTGTTCAAGATTTCAACAGCTTTGTCGATTTCAACTTCGTTCAAAGCAGGAGCGATGAATGAACGTTCGTATGAACCTGAACCGTAGTATGAATTTTCGTCGATTTCTTGGAAACCGAAGTTTACTGGGATTTCAACAACAGCTGGACCTTTTTTAGAAACTGCAGCACGGCAAGCTTCGTCGATTACTTTTGGCAATTGCTCAGCGTAAGCTACACGTTTGTTGTATACAGCGATACCGTTGTACATTGGGTTTTGGTTCAATTCTTGGAAAGCATCCATGTTGAGTTCGTTAACTGGACGTGATCCAAGGATTGCTAGGAATGGAGTGTTATCCATAGCTGCATCGTAAACACCGTTAATCAAGTGAGTCGCACCTGGACCACCTGAACCAACTGCAACCCCGATTGAGCCGCCGAATTTAGCTTGCATAACCGCTGCAAGAGCACCTGTTTCTTCGTGACGAACTTGCAAGAAGCGGATATCTTTGTCTTCAGCCAAAGCATCCATCAATGAGCTGAGTGTTCCTGATGGGATACCGTAGATTGTGTCTACGCCCCATGTTTTCAATACATTAAGCATTGCTGCAGATGCAGTAATTTTCCCTTGAGTCATAATGATAACTCTCCTTCAAATATTTTTAAATCTACTAAAAAAGGTTTCATATAGTTTTTGAAAACGTTTCAGTAAATTTTTACAATACTAATTTATCACATTTATTTTGACTTTACTAAGAATCTGCTCAGAAGTTTTTATTCTCTATTACAGTACAGTTTGAAAACGTTTTTAACTTCTGTTTTATAATACTCAATGAAAATCAAAGAGCAAACTAGAAAGCTAGTCGCAGGTTGATCAAAGCACAGCTTTGAGGTTGCAGATAAAGCTGACGTGGTTTGAAGAGATTTTCGAAGAGTATAAAAAGCGAGCAAGCCCGCTTTTAGTCTATTTTACTAAAGTTTAGTAAGAGTGAACTAGTCAGAACGGATACAGAACTAAAGGCCATAGCTAGACCTGCCAGTTCTGGGTTGAGAGCCAGTCCAACACCTGAAAAGACTCCTGCTGCAATCGGAATTCCGGCTACATTGTAGATAAAGGCCCAGAAAAGGTTGAGCAGAATTCGATTAAAGGTTTTCTTACTCATGTCAAAGGCACGAACCACTCCTAGGAGGTTATTAGTTGTCAACACCAAATCTGCTGACTCGATGGCAATATCTGTTCCAGCTCCCATAGCAATCCCCACATCTGCTACACTGAGGGCAGGAGCGTCATTGATACCATCACCAACAAAGGCTACTTTTTCAGTCGCTTGTAGTTTATGGATTTCATGGGCTTTTTCTTCTGGTAAGACACCTGCAATGACCTCTTCGATTCCAATCTGATCTGCAATAGCACGCGCCACACCTGCATTGTCTCCTGTCAGCATGACTGTTTTAAGACCTCGTTTTTTCAACTGACTGATGGCAAGCTTAGCATTTTCCTTAGGAATATCTTGCAGAGCAAGCAAGCCTTTGATTTCATTGTCAACAGCCAAGAACACAACTGTCTTAGCTTCTTTTTCCAGTTGTTCTAGTTTTTCTTGATAAATGCTAGAAATATCCATGCCATCCAGCATTTTAGCATTTCCAAGCAAAACTTGTTTTCCATTGATTTGCCCTGAGACACCTTTTCCGTGCAAGGCTTGGAAATTTTCCACAGTGTGAAACTCAAGTCCAGCTTCACTCGCTCGTTTCACAACGGCTTCAGCCAGTGGGTGTTGAGAAGCTTCTTCCAAGGAAGCTGCCAATCCAAGCACTTCTACTTCGTCGCCGATGATATCTGTGACCACAGGTTTCCCTTCCGTCAAAGTCCCGGTCTTATCAAAGACGATAGTTTGGACTTTCTGGATTTCCTGTAGAACCGTTCCATTTTTGAGGAGAACTCCCATCTTGGCACTGCGACCTGTCCCCACCATAAGGGCTGTCGGTGTTGCAAGTCCCAATGCACAAGGGCAGGCAATAATCAGAACTGCTACTCCATAGAGAAGCGAAGACACAAAGCTCGCTCCAAGCACGACTACACTATCCCTGAGCAAGACGAACCAAACCCAAAAGGTCACAATCCCTAAAATGACAACTGCTGGGACAAAAATCCCTGAAATTTTATCCGTCAAGTCCTGAATCGGCGCACGACTTGTCTGAGCTTTCTTCACAAAATCCACAATCTGAGCCAAAACAGTCTCTGAACCAACTTTTTCTGCTCTAAAAACAAGTGTTCCACTATTATTGATGGTTGAACCAATGACGGTATCTCCAACTGTCTTGTCCACAGGCAGACTCTCACCTGTCACCATAGACTCATCAATACTAGAGATACCTTCTACTACGACACCATCAACCGCAATCTTTTCACCGGGACGCACTCGAATCAGGTCACCTACCTTGACTTGCTCCAAAGGGACTTGAACATAGTTATCCTCACGCAAGACTTCTGCAGTTTTAGCCTGCAAGTCAAGTAATTTCTCCACAGCTTGGGAAGTATTTTTCCGCATTTTCTCCTCAAAAACTGCCCCCATAAGAACGAAGAAGAAAATAAAGGCAGCACTTTCAAAGTAAACGGGGAGGCCAGCGAAGAGGGCAACTAAGCTATAGAAATAGGCCACTAGGGTTCCCAGAGCAACCAAGGTATCCATGTTGGCATTGTGCTTTTTAAAACTAGCCCAAGCACTTTGGATATAAGGACCACCTGCTACTAGCATAATCGGTGTTGTGGCTAAAAAGGTGCCCCAACGCATGACTTGGTGACTAATTCCTCCTGTCGACATCCCAATCATGAGGATCACAAGAGGCACAGTAAAGATACTAGTAATCCAAAAACGCTGTAAAAGTGATAGAGATTTTCGAGTCTTCTCAACAACTGTATAACTTCCCTTTTGCATCTTCATACCACAAGAAAATTCATGTTGGCCTAATTCTTGAGGTGTAAAACGAATTGTTTTCTCTTCGTCTACGCCGATTTGTTCTAAGATGCCTTCTTCTTCAAAAAGAATTTCCTTATAACAGTTTGAAGGTGTAGCACGATGAAAGGTAATCTCAGCTGGAATTCCCTTTTGAAGCTGGATATGGGCTGGATGATAGCCTTTCTCAGCTGTAATATGGATTTTTTGAATGCCATTTTCTAGGCTTGCTTTCACAATTTCTGTCATATCATTCTCCTATTCTACAATCATCTTACCGTGCATCATATTCATGCCACAAGAGAAACCATACTCTCCAGCCTGCTCAGGCGTGATTTCCACTATATACTCTTCCCCCATTGGCAGGTCCGCATGTACACCAAAATCTGGAAAAACAATTTGGTCCAAACATGGTGAAGGATCCTTGCGGTCAAAGACAATGCGGGCTGGCACTGATTTCTTGAGGATAATCAACTCAGGCGTATAGCCCCCCATGACTTCCACTCGAATCTCTTGGTAGCCCTTTTTTTGCTGGGCCTTTTGTCCAGATTTTTCAGGCTTTTTGAAAAACCAAAACAAGATAAATGCGATAAGGGCAATACAAATAATGGTTACAATACTATTTAACATGACGTCTCCTTTACATACAATTACATTTTACTTTTGTTACAGCGCTTGATTTCTTCTCAGAAATCACAGCTTCCAAGTCTTCCAAGTCAGCCTGAGTAAAATCACATTCAGCAATCAAATCAGCCAACAAGTTCTTAATCCTACGAGAACAAACCTTGTCCTTGATATCTTGGACAAGTAAATCCCGACTTTGATCCAAAGTTAAAAGGGCTGAATAGACAAAGAACTTGCCTTCTTTTTTCCTTGTCAGACACTCTTTCTCAACCAAACGAGCCAAAAGAGTTTGAATGGTTGACTTGGACCAGTCGAACCGCTCTGCCAAAACCCTGATCAAATCCGTACTGGTCTGTTCACCCTGCATCCAAATAATCTTCATGACCTGCCATTCTGCATCTGAAATCTGCATTAGCACACCTCCAAAATCTACATTTGTCAATTACAATTATCAGTATACCCTTAAAATCTACATTTGTCAACTATAAAAATCGAATCTTTTTCTTTTTTTAATCTTCATTACAAAATTGATTAATACTCAATAAAAATCAAAGAGCAAACTAGAAAGCTAGGCACAGGCTGTTCAAAGCACTGCTTTGAGGTTTCAGTCACAGATATAATCCAAGGGGGTTGAAGAGATTTTTGAAGAGTATAAAACACAAGCAAAAACCTCCACATCAAGTGGAGGCAAGCTGTTTTATCAATACAATTTTAAGTCACGAGGGTCAACTGGGAAGGTTGGGTTGTATGGGTTGTGACGGAGTTTGAAGTGTTTGACATCTTCAATGGTCTGAGTTCCAGACAACTGCATGACTGTCTTCAATTCCGCATTCAAATGTTCAAAGACTTGGCGTACACCGACACTACCACCGAGAGCCAAGCCATAGATAACAGGGCGACCAATAGCTACCAAGTCTGCTCCTGAAGCCAAGGCTTTAAAGACGTGTTGACCACGACGAATACCTGAGTCAAAGACGATTGGTACGCGTTTGTCAACTGCTTCAGCTACTTCTTGAAGTGAGTCGAAGGCAGCTGGTCCACCGTCGATTTGGCGACCACCGTGGTTGGTTACCCAGATACCAGAGGCACCTGCAGCAAGCGAACGTTCAACGTCCTCACGGCATTGTGGTCCCTTGACATAAACAGGAAGTCCTGAGTATTCAGCGATAAATTCTACATCACGTGGAGACAAGCGTTGTTTAGCTGATTTGTAAACAAAGTCCATTGATTTTCCAGCACCTTCTGGCAGGTATTCTTCAACAATCGGCATGCCAACTGGAAAGACAAAACCATTACGCTTATCTACTTCACGATTGCCCCCTACAGTAGCATCTGCCGTCAAGACAATCGCTTTATAACCTTCAGCCTTCACACGGTCCATGATGTGGCGGTTGATCCCGTCATCTTTACTAAAGTAAAATTGGAACCAGTGAGGTGTCCCTTGAAGGGCTTCTGTAATTTCTGGAAGATCGACAGTAGAGTAAGAGCTGGTTGTATAGAGGGACCCAAACTCATGCACACCACGCGCAGTCGCCACTTCACCTTGTTCATTTGCCAATTTATGAGCCGCAACAGGCGCCATAATGATTGGTGAAGACAATTTTTCACCTGCAAATTCAATCTCTGTACTTGGATTTTCTACATTGCAAAGCGTATGCGGAACAATGAGCTTGTGGTTAAAGGCACGAATATTCTCACGTAAAGTGAAAGTATCTTCCGCCCCACTAGCGATATAGCCAAAGGCTGCTTTAGGAATAACTTGTTGCGCCATTGGCTCCAAATCATAGGTATTGATGAAATCTACATGGCCTTCTGCATTGCTTGTTTTGTATGACATAAAATGCCCTCCTTAATAAGTAAGCGTTTACTTTGTATATTACAAAAATATCTTAACTCTTTTTTCAAAACTTTTCAAATATTTTGTTTGGAAATTTCAGAAATTTTATGTCTATGATAAAAAATCCTTATAACGGCAATAAAAAATAGATATTATCCAAAGAAGATTTTAAGTGCTACAATAACTGTATTATTTCTAGATGGGAGGTTCTATTTTTGGATTGGTCCATTGTTGAACAATATCTACCACTATATCAAAAGGCATTCTTTCTGACCTTGCATATTGCAGTTTGGGGAATTTTGGGATCCTTTCTGCTCGGTTTAATCGTTAGTATCATCCGGCATTACCGCATCCCTGTTTTGGCGCAAGTAGCGACAGCCTATATTGAATTGTCACGCAATACGCCCCTTTTGATTCAACTCTTCTTTCTCTACTTCGGACTTCCTAGAGTAGGGATTGTCCTATCTTCAGAAGTCTGTGCCACTTTAGGACTGGTCTTTTTAGGAGGCTCCTATATGGCAGAATCTTTCCGAAGTGGCCTGGAAGCCGTCAGTCAAACCCAGCAGGAGATTGGATTCGCTATCGGTCTGACACCTGTACAGGTCTTTCGCTATGTGGTTCTTCCACAAGCAACAGCGGTGGCCCTACCGTCTTTTAGTGCCAATGTCATTTTCCTCATCAAGGAAACCTCTGTTTTCTCAGCAGTAGCTTTGGCCGACCTCATGTACGTCGCCAAAGACTTGATTGGGCTCTACTATGAAACAGACATTGCGCTAGCTATGTTGGTAGTTGCTTATCTGATCATGCTTCTACCCATCTCACTGGTCTTTAGCTGGATAGAAAGGAGGCTCCGCCATGCAGGATTCGGGAATCCAAGTACTCTTTCAGGGAAATAATCTCCTGAGAATCTTACAGGGATTGGGCGTTACGATTGGGATATCCATCCTGACTGTCCTCTTATCCATGATATTCGGGACAGTCATGGGAATCATCATGACCTCCCATTCTAGAATCATACGATTTTTAACACGATTGTATCTGGAATTTATCCGTATCATGCCCCAGCTGGTGCTACTCTTCATCGTTTACTTTGGCTTGGCTCGAAATTTTAATATCAATATCTCAGGTGAGACTTCTGCTATTATCGTTTTCACCCTCTGGGGAACAGCTGAAATGGGGGACTTGGTCCGTGGAGCTATCACTTCCCTCCCTAAGCATCAGTTTGAAAGCGGACAGGCACTCGGCTTGACCAATGTTCAACTTTACTACCACATTATCATCCCACAGGTTTTGAGAAGACTGCTACCGCAGGCCATTAACCTTGTCACTCGGATGATTAAAACTACTTCCTTGGTCGTTTTGATTGGAGTTGTAGAGGTTACCAAGGTTGGACAACAAATCATCGATAGCAATCGCCTGACCATCCCAACTGCTTCCTTCTGGATTTATGGAACCATTCTGGTCTTGTATTTCGCAGTCTGCTTTCCAATTTCCAAACTATCCACTCACTTAGAAAAACATTGGAGGAACTAAATGTCTGAAACTATCTTAGAAATCAAGGAACTAAAAAAATCCTTTGGAGACAATTCCATCCTCCAAGGTCTATCCCTACAAATCAATAAAGGGGAAGTTGTAGTTATTCTGGGGCCATCTGGTTGTGGGAAAAGTACTCTGCTTCGTTGTCTCAATGGCTTAGAAAGTATTCAAGGTGGAGATATCCTGCTGGACGGTCAGTCTATCGTTGAAAATAAAAAAGACTTTCACCTAGTTCGCCAAAAAATTGGCATGGTCTTTCAGAGCTATGAACTCTTTCCCCATCTGGATGTCTTACAAAACCTCATCCTAGGTCCTATCAAGGCTCAGGGAAGAGACAAGAAGGAAGTAACGGAAGAAGCTTTGCAATTACTAGAACGTGTTGGTTTGCTGGATAAACAACATAGCTTTGCGCGTCAATTATCTGGTGGACAGAAGCAACGGGTTGCAATTGTCCGTGCCCTCCTCATGCATCCAGAAATCATCCTTTTTGATGAAGTGACTGCTTCGCTGGATCCAGAAATGGTGCGTGAGGTGCTGGAACTCATAAATGACTTGGCCCAAGAAGGCCGTACCATGATTTTAGTAACCCATGAAATGCAGTTTGCCCAAGCTATTGCCGATCGGATTATCTTCCTCGACAAAGGGAAAATTGCTGAAGAGGGAACAGCTCAAGCCTTCTTTACCAATCCTCAAACCAAACGAGCTCAGGAATTTTTAAACGTCTTTGACTTTAGCCAATTTGGCTCATATCTATAAAGGAGATTCTTATGAAACTATTCAAACCACTCTTAACTGTTTTGGCACTTGCCTTCGCCCTTATCTTTGTCACAGCTTGTAGCTCAGGTGGAAATGCTGGTGCACCATCTGGTAAAACCACTGCCAAGGCTCGCACAATTGATGAAATCAAAAAAAGCGGTGAGCTACGAATCGCCGTGTTTGGAGATAAGAAACCTTTTGGTTACGTTGACAATGACGGTTCTTACCAAGGTTACGATATTGAACTTGGGAACCAATTAGCACAAGACCTTGGTGTCAAGGTCAAATACGTTTCAGTCGATGCTGCCAACCGTGCTGAATACTTGATTTCAAACAAGGTGGATATTACTCTTGCCAATTTTACAGTAACTGATGAACGTAAGAAACAAGTTGATTTTGCCCTTCCATATATGAAAGTTTCTCTGGGTGTCGTATCACCTAAGACCGGTCTTATTACAGATGTCAAACAATTAGAAGGCAAAACCTTGATTGTTACAAAAGGAACGACCGCTGAAACTTATTTTGAAAAGAATCATCCAGAAATCAAACTCCAAAAATACGACCAATACAGTGACTCTTACCAAGCCCTTCTTGACGGACGTGGAGATGCCTTCTCTACTGACAATACGGAAGTCCTAGCTTGGGCGCTTGAAAACAAAGGATTTGAAGTAGGCATTACTTCCCTCGGTAATCCAGATACCATTGCGGCAGCAGTTCAAAAAGGCAACCAAGAATTGCTAGACTTCATCAATAAGGATATTGAAAAATTAGGCAAAGAAAACTTCTTCCACAAGGCCTACGAAAAAACACTCCACCCAACCTACGGTGACGCTGCTAAAGCAGATGACCTGGTTGTTGAAGGTGGAAAAGTTGACTAGTCATTAACTCTTAAAAGGGACTGGATTTTAAGCTCCAATCCCTTTTTAAGATTTTACCTATAACATCCTGAGTCTATCTAATATGTTCAATCTGAACACAGTGTACATACTTTATCGTCTATTGCATATACTTTATCACATAAGATACGAATATCCTCTTCACTATGACTAGCAATCAAAATTGTTGTCCCTTTTTCACTAGAGAGCTTTCTAAACAATGTTCTCATATTTTCTACACTTGATTTGTCCAAGGCATTCATAGGTTCATCTAGTAAAAGAATAGAGGGATTCTCCATAATTGCTTGAGCAATCCCTAGCTTTTTCCTCATACCTAGCGAATAAGTTTTAACTTTCTGGTCTTTTTGCTCATATAGACCAACTATTTTCAGTGTATCATTGATTTCCTGATTACCAACTACTCCTCGTATGCTTGCCAAATATTGTAAATTCTTAAAGCCACTATAATAATTTATAAAACCAGGTTCTTCAATCAAAGCTCCCAAATTAGCTGGAATTTTTCTCTCAGGAACAATATTTTCCCCATTGATTAACACTTCTCCATAAGACGGACTATATAAACCAGCTATTAATTTAAACAATACACTTTTCCCTGAGCCATTCGCACCAGTAATTCCTATAATTTCCCCCTGTTTACAACTAAAATTAAGGTTTTGAAAAACACATGTTTTTTTTAATTCCAACTGAATATTTTTTAATGTAATTATTTCATTCATTCTATAAACCTCCTCTTTTGACGAGTGAAATAGAAAATGCTTTTAAAAAGAAAGACTAAAAATAGCAACTGAAGAAATAGATCTCGTCCTATATCTCCATTTCCTCTATTCAGAATATAAAATAGATAATTGGTTCGATTCCCCACAAACAAACTGCCAAACACAATCATGAGTAAAAAGAAGCTAACACAAGAAAAGTTCATTTGCTCATTCGCTCCTAGTATGTATAACGTAAAGCAAAGCAAGGATAGCACACAAACATTCAAAAAATCAACTATAAACAAAACTCCTATATCCCAGTTTGGTAACTGTAACATAAATTGAATCACTAGAACTTTTACCATGATTAAAACGAGTCCATAAAGAAAACAGGTCCAAATCTGATACCTAATCCAGAGCTTAATAGAAGAAAATCGAATCACTTCCATAAAGAAATCGGATGCTCTTCTACGATATACAACTGCTAGAAAAAATGTATGAATAATAAACCAATGAAGCAACCATATAGATAAGACTAAAAAAGAGTTTTGACTCAGATTAGGCCCTTTTAAAATTTCTATAACAAGTCTATCATTTCCTTCTAACCAATACCATAATCCTAAACAAATCAATATCCAAAAAAGAACATAACCCCAAAAGTACTTGGTATAGATTATCTGATTCAACCTCCACATGTGACTACTTAACTTTCCCATTTCCAACTTTTACACTCTCCTCCAGTTTCTATGAACAGAAAATACAGTCAATGGAATTATGATAGATAGTAATGTAAGCCAATAAATCAATGCATACGGATTGGAATTTACCATATACTGAAAAATTGGCAATAATCCAATTATCCCATTGTTCAACTGATAAATCCAGAATAAGGATTCTACAAATAAAAAAGTAAACAGAAATACTAAGCTCATGTTTGATTTTTTAAACCAAGAAAAACTGCTAATAGTAAGTAAGGATAAAAAGAAATAGTATGCTATATAAGAGAAAAAAAATCCTATAAAGAAACTAGCATTGTTTGCAATACTTATACCATAAAATTCTCTTAAAAAATCAACCTCCTTTATCTCCAAAGAAAAGCTAAAACCATTACTAAATGCAATTAGAAAAATCAATAAAAATAAAGTCGCCGTCCAAATCCCCGTACTAAGAGCTGCTAATTTGAAACTAAAACTGGTAAAGTGCTTAATTGATTTCAGACGAATGCGGCACTCCAACCTATTAAAATAGTTATTCATCAAATGAAAAAAGAATAATATATATGTGAACGGAAAGCAATATACTCCAGTCGTAATATCTTGAAGTAAGACTAAGAGCCATTCTAATACATTTGGATGGATTGAATATTGGCGACATCGCAGTAAATATACTGTACTAGATAAAATACAGGATAGCAGTAATATAAAATAAACCAATACTGATAAAAAATCTTTTTTGTAAAATTGAACAAATTGTTTCATTATACGTAGTCCTCTGAATGTAGAAAAAATGTACCATAAACAACCAAACAACTAACAAATAAAATAAAAGCAAGATGCCCACTAACTAAGGAAAGACTGATATCTTTCTGATATCCCAAAGCTAATGTTGTCACAGGTTCTAAGTAAGATAGCTCTAAAATACCCCAAAAAATACCCCCAACCATCATATAGGCAACTGGGATGAAAATAGCTCCTAATTTTTTCTTCACTAGCAAAGCACTAGCTAGTCCAAAAATAGAGAACACAGCGCCCCAAACTCCATACCAGAGAGTCGTTACAAGACTATAGAGAAACTGATTAGAATCAAATAATTCTTTTAAGGCACCACTATAGTCTCCAATATAAATTTCCTGATAAGGAGTCACTAAAAGATTAATTCCTAATAATAATAAATAGGGGAGAAAAAAGACTAGAAAAGAAGAAATAATTACAGTACTACCCACAATAGCCAGATACTTCTTTTTAGAAATTCGACACAATTGTGCTGTTAGAAAATGACTCTCAGCATCCTCTATTATCTGACTAGAATAGGGCAGTGTACAGATAAGTGCAGCTACTAGGCTAATCGGTGAAAATCCTCTAATAGAAGAAGCGGCAAAAAAAATCGATAAACCTTCAATTTTATAAATACCATTGAAAGCAATGAAATTTCCTAAACTCATGCAAAGAAGGGTCAAAAATAAAGACATATAAAACCGAGGTGATTTAACGACTCGTACAAGATTACAAATAAAAAATTCCATCCCAACTCCTCCTTATAATAAGAATAGGGTGTAGCATTCTTTTTTCATGCTACACCCACAATCAACCATCTTTAAGGCTTACTCTGACAAGTAAGTTAATAAGAATCTGGACTCCAAGAACCTGAAGTATGAATTCTTACATGATTTCCAAACTGTGGCGCCATAGCTAATCTAGTATCAGAACCAATATAATTATCACCACCTCCATTATAGTACATGACAATCCTAGAGCCAGAACTCAATTGATATACTGTAGTGATATCTGCCCCACTATAGGCGCTACGAATAGAGGTATTTAACGTTTTACCGCCACCAGTACTGTAATTATTATTAATTCCAGCAGAGGCGTTTTCTTTCTCAAGCGCACTAGTTGTATCCGAATGAAAACGCGGCAACGTTAAATCATAATCTCCAACCTGTCTAGCTAAGACTGTAGGGAGAAACAAACTAGCTGCAATTGTAACTACGCAAAAAAGGGAATATATTTTTCTTCTTTTCATGACATCGTCCTCCTAAAAAGTGATAAACAAGATAGTTGATTGATCAATTTGATACATATTATATTTTCATTATATCAGTAAAAGAAAGCGCTGTCAATTATTTTATTTAAAATATTGTCATATTTTAAATAAAATGGTTAAAAGAGTCCGGGACAAAAAGATTTTAATTTTAGAAATTCTTTATTATAAATTTTAAAAATCGATAGATTATACAAAAAAACGAACAAAACAGAATTCTAATTGTTAGATAACTCATTTTTTGTTCGTTTTTTATGTTTAAGTTAGATTTTTGTCCCAGACTCGTCTCTCTTTATCTTACTGACCTAACCTTCTTGCCAATTCTCTTGGTCTTCTTTAAAGCGTTTTAGAAGATCGAGTCCTTCTGGTGTGATATAGCCTTCTTCTTGGGCTAGGTGGATGAGTTCACTGTAGTTAGAAAGCGTTACAAGTTTGACACCTGCATCTGCAAAGTTTTTGTCTGCTTTTGGCAATTGGTAGCTGAAAATCGCTACAACTCCAAGCACATCTGCTCCTTCTCGCTTAGCTGCGGCTACGGCTTCGAGCACAGAACCACCAGTTGAAATGAGGTCTTCAACCACTACCATTTTTTGACCTTGAGCTACGCGACCTTCGATTTGATTACCAGCTCCGTGGTCTTTTGGTTTACTACGGATGTAGGCAAATGGCAAGTTCATCTTATCAGCAATAATAGCTCCGTGAGGAATCCCTGCCGTCGCAGTTCCTGCAATGACTTCTACCTCAGGAAAGGCTTCTTTGATAGCATCCACAAAACCATTTTCAATGAGAGTACGAGTTTCTGGATAGGCTAATGTCACACGATTATCAGTATAAATCGGTGACTTGATACCAGATGCCCAAGTGAAAGGCTCCTCTGGTTTGAGGTAAACGGCTTGAATTTTCAAGAGGTGGCTAGCGATATCTTTAGCAAGTGTCATGGTATTCTCCTTTTATTTTTCTAATCTAGTTCTTTAATTCCAGTCCTGTGTCCATTCATCCTTGATGGCATGATAAGCTGCAACAGGATCCTCATCTTGGGTAATGGGACGTCCCACTACGATATAGTCACTGCCGATTTGATAGGCATCAGCAGGTGTCATAACACGTTTTTGATCTCCCACTGCAGCACCTGCAGGACGAATGCCCGGTGTCAGACAGATAAAATCTAGATTGGTAGCCTGCTTGATGACTTGCACTTCCTGAGCCGAGCAAACAACACCGTCTAATCCCGCTTCAGCCGTCTTCTTGGCATAATGAATCACAGACTCTTGCAGGCTTGTCTGGATATTTTGAAACTCCTGCATCTGAGCTTCTGAGGTTGAGGTCAGCTGAGTGACAGCGATCAATTTTGCTTGACTTCCAAGACCTTCACGCGCCGCCTTCATCATCTCTACGCCGCCAGCGGCATGTACATTAGTCATGTCCACACCAAGCTGAGACAAGACCTTCATGGCTGACTTGACTGTATTAGGAATGTCATGCAGCTTGAGATCCAAAAAGACACTGTGACCCAAATCTTTCAAGTAAGACACAATCTCAGGCCCCGTTGCGTAATAAAGCTCCATCCCTACCTTTAGATAAAGGCTTTCTTCCTCTGGAAAAAGAGCTAAAAATTCCTTGACCGCCTCAAAACTAGGAAAATCAAGAGCAATAACTGGACGATGTTCTCGCATAGGTTTCTCCTTTTACCTTTGCTAGTGAGAGAGTCTGGCCACAAGAAATCACGAAAAAAGGAACCTGCCAACAGCAAGGTTCCACGAAAAATGGGTAGTCTCCACCCTTTCACCGTCTAACCTTAGCTGCCTCTCTGGACTGCTTTAAAGGTTTTCTATTATTCTATTATTTCTACTAGCACTTGTCAAGTAAAAACATGGCAACTAAAGAACTATAAGAGAAAAGGTAAACCTAGCGACGCGATGAGCGCTGGGTCGTTTGATTTCGATTGCTCTCTTCCTCTTGTTTTTTCTGTTCTTCTTCTAAACGTTTACGTTCTTCTTCCTGCTTTTTCTCAGCTTCTTCGGCCTCTTTTTTGGCTTTTTCCTCAGCCTCCATAATTAATTTATCTGCTACAGTGTAGCTGTAAATTCCAGCTTCCATGTCAATCACACTCGGTTCTGACAATTGAGGCTTAATCTTACTGTAATAAGGCAGTTTCTTACTCATTTCAGAAAGCGGAACCAAGACTTCGTCCGAATCATTCATGGTCAATCGAATTAAATCTGAAGTCACCTTGCTTGGGGCTAATTCCACTTTTTGGATAGCCGCCTTGAGTTCTGGGCTAATTTGAGCAAGTTCTGAGACAAAAGTCTTGATTTGTTCACTATCATTAAACAGAACTGATAAATAAGTTTCTGGTAGACTGACCAAACTCACAGCACTGGTCTCAAGCTGACCACTGGAAAGAATAGGATAATGGTTTTCACCAGAAATATAATAGGCTACAATATCATATTCCTTAACCTTGATAGTAAACTTGGTTGGAAATTGATAGACAAGTTGAGCTGATTCAACCCAATAATTAGACTTGATCCGCTCTTCATATTTTGCCTTGTCTAGCAGAAGGTTAATCGTATAATCCGTATCCTGAATGCCTGAAGCCTGTCGAATATCATCAGCCGTAGTTTGAACCGTTCCCTCAACACGAATATCCTTCATGGTCGCATAAGGACTGAGTAAGTAGGCAGAGACAATCAATAAAAGCAAACTTGGAAATAAAATCGTTAGAGCTCGCAAGATATGGAGGCCAGGAATCTTTGCTTTGGCTGGTTTTTCCTTTGTAGCCTTTTTAGCAAGCTTTTTATCCTGTTCCTCGTCCTCTTTAGACCCTGATTCTTCTTTCTCTTCTTCCTCTTTGTCACCCTCTGAGGATTCTACTTTTTCCTCAGACTCTTCCTTAGCTGATTCTTCATCTTCCTGGTCTGTTTCACTCTCCTGGTCCTCTGATTTCTCAGATTCTTCTCCCATTCGAGCTTGTCTTTCCTTTTCCTTCTCCTCAGCTAGGGCCGCCTCTTCTTCAGCCTTCTTTTTTAGGTATTCTTGGTTTCGTTTCTGCCATTCTGATAACTCTTTCAATTCTTCGAGGATTTCTTTGCCCTCATTTTTCTTATCTTTTGACATTTACTTTCCTTATGATAAATCTTTTTTCAACAATTGATAAAAATCTGCTAGAGATTTCAATTCCTTAGAAGCCTTCATCTTGGCTTGATAGTCTTCCTTGTGACTTAGTAAGTGAGAAAGCTTCTCTTCCAAACTATCCAAGGTCAAATCGCTTTCTTGAAGATCTTCTGCATAGCCTTTTTTTACAAAGTAAGCTGCATTTTCAATCTGGTCACCACGACTAGCTTCACGCCCAAGCGGCACAATGACATGTAATTTTGCCATCGCCAAGAGCTCAAAAATCGTATTGGCACCACCTCGTGTCACAACAATATCCGCCAATTCCATCAAGGGTTGATAGAGATTGGTCACATAATCAACACGAAAAAGATTTTGGTTCAACTCATTCAGGCTAGAATCTCCAGTTAGATTGATAATATTGTAGCGCTCTATCAGTTCTTTCTTATGGTCTGTCACCAATTGGTTAAAGACACGAGCGCCTGCAGAACCACCGACAAACAATACAGTTGGCAATTTAGGATTAAAGTGAGTTTGAATATCTACCAATTCATCTGGTTCTGGACTTTTTTGGTCTGAAACCTTGGTCACTGCTCCCACATGCTCGACCTTAGACAAACTCGAAGCTTGCTCAAAGGTTGAATACATCTTCGTCGCAAATTTATAAGCGATTTTATTGGCCAAGCCCATAGACAGGTCAGATTCGTGAATAAAGACTGGCACTCCTGACACACGCGCAGCGATAACAGGCGGTACTGAGACAAAGCCTCCCTTTGAAAAAAGAGCCTGTGGACGAAGTCGTAATATAATAAAGAGCGACTGGACAATTCCCCAGCCAACTTTGAAGATGTCCAGCATATTTTGCCAAGAGAAATAGCGACGCAATTTGCCAGTCGCAATGGAATGGAAGGTGACATCTAGCCCCGACTTGAGGATTTCTTGATGTTCGATGCCACGTTTATCTCCGATATAGTGGACTTCCCAGCCATCTTCGATGAACTTGGGCATTAACAAAAGGTTGAGGGTCACGTGTCCAACCGTCCCCCCACCTGTAAAGACAATTTTTTTCATATTATTCCTTTAACTCCGCTACTGTGTCGATAAAGAGGTCGCCACGTACTTCAAAGTTAGCATACATATCCCAGCTAGCATTAGCAGGACTGAGAAGGACTACATCTCCTTGAGTCGCAAGTTCATAGGCCTTGCGGGCCGCATCTGCAATATCAGTCGCATCCACATATGCCACACCAGCCTTGTCTGCTGCCCGTTTGACACGTTCGGCAGACTGACCCAGGATGACCATCTTCTTGAGTCCAGTAATGTCTGGCACCAATTCGTCAAACTCATTGCCGCGGTCCAAACCACCTGCAATCAAAATGACCTTGCTGTTGTCAAAGCCTGACAAGGCTTTTTGAGTAGCCAGGATATTGGTTGACTTACTGTCGTTATAAAATTTAACACCCTTGATTTCATCTACAAATTGAAGACGGTGTTTGACACCACCAAAGGCTGAAAGAGTTTCTTTAATAGTTTGATTGTCTACACCACGAAGCTTGGCTACAGCAATCGTCGCAAGGGCGTTTTCTACATTGTGGCTACCTGGAACTCCGATTTCGCTAGCTGCCATGATTACTTCCCCACGGAAGTAGAGTTGACCATCTTCCAGATAAGCTCCATCAACCTTTTCAAGTGTTGAGAATGGTACAACTGTAGCTTGTGTTTTAGTAGCTAATTCTTTTGCCAAGTCTTGGTTAAAGTTCAAGACAAGGAAATCAGCCGCTGTCATCTTGTTTTGGATATTCCACTTGGCTGCTACATATTCCTCAAATGACCCATGGTAGTCGATATGGGTTGGCATGAGGTTGGTAATAACCGCAATCTCAGGATGGAATTCTTGAACGCCCATGAGTTGGAAAGAAGAAAGTTCCATAACAAGCGTGTCCTTGTCTGACGCAGTTTGGGCCACTTGACTAGCTGGATAGCCGATATTCCCTGATAAAAGACCATGTTGCCCAGCAGCAGTCAAAACGTCCCCAATCATAGTCGTTGTGGTTGTTTTTCCATTTGAACCAGTAATACCAACAATCGGTGCTTCAGAAATCAAATAAGCCAATTCCACCTCAGTCAAGACTGGAATTCCCTTGGCCAATGCCTTTTTAATCATGGGATTGCTGTAAGGGATACCTGGATTTTTCACCATAAGGGCAAACTCTTCATCCAAGAGTTCCAAAGGATGGCCACCTGTGATAACCTTGATCCCTTCTTCCAACAAACTTTGGGCAGCTGGATTGTCCTCGAAAGGCTTCCCATCATTTACCGTCACAATGGCACCTAGCTTGTCCAACAAACGTGCTGCAGATTCACCAGACTTGGCCAAGCCTAAAACAAGGACTTTCTTATTTTTAAATTGATCTATTACTTTCATGTCTCGAACTCCATTTCTACTCCTACTATTTTACCATTTTTATGGAAATAAAAAAGCCACAAAGTGTGTTTGTGACTCTTTCTTCTAACTGAATCTTGCCATATCATCTATGTGATAAATCGGTAACTCGAATGACTTGGTCCACTTGCTCCCAAATCAGAGGATTGTGGGTCGCAATAATGATGGTCCGATTCGGATTTTTTAAAGATTCTAGGATAGAAAGTAATTCCTCAGAGTTTTTGGGGTCTAGTGAAGCGGTTGGTTCATCTGCGAGAATCAAAGGTGGATCCTTTAAAATTATCTTCGCTAGTGCAACACGTTGTGCTTCTCCTCCTGATAACTCAAATATAGGTTGCTTTAAATCTAAATAAGAGAGGTTTACACGATTTAGAGCTTGTTTCATCAAAGAGATTTTCTCTTTTTCCTTCAACTTTTTACCAACTAAACCCAGATTGAGATTCTCTTTGACGGTTTGGCTTTCAATTAAGCCAAAATCTTGAAATAAGTATCCCAAGTAATCTCTAAAGAAAACAGAGGGCTTAATGTCTTTAAGAGAGGTGCCATCATAGATGATTTGTCCTTTGTCATATGGCTCTAATCGTCCAATCATATTCAAGAGTGTTGTCTTACCACAGCCACTTGTACCGATTAAGGCATAAATTTTCCCACCTTCAAAATGAAGATTCGTATCTGAAAATAGCTGACGGCTTCCAAATTTTTTAGATATATTCTTTAGTTCAATCATCCTATTTTCCTTTCATAATTGTCATAGAAACACGAGATTCTTTCTGCGCTTGACGGTAAAGCGTCAGAACTGCACTAGCTAGAAAGACTAATAAAGTGAGCAAGCCAATCACCAAGTCTCGACTGCTTAAAATAAAGAGACTAGCACCAAATACAAAACTGGCAAATTGGCTAACCATATACTGAGCATGTGTTTCAAAAAATCGTAAGCCTGAAATTCGTTTAATCAAGATATCTCGGCGGAATTGCTCGAAATATAGAAGATTGACAGAATAAAAGAGTAACAAGGAACTGGCTATCCCAACAATAGCTCCTAAGATTAAAGTTGCTGTTTCAGTTTGAACTTCATTATAACGAGTTAGATAAACACTTCTTCCTTCTTTAAGATAGGATACTTGCTCATAAATTCCAGCTTTCTTTAAGAGTTCTAGCCCACTCTCATATCCTTTGATAAAGAGTTGTTTTCCAGCATTGATAGACCAAACATATTTTGAAATGAAACTATCACCTGTAGATGTTGGAGTAAATACAACTAAAATCGGATCGGTTAAGTACTGAATAGATACTGGACTTTCACCGTTATTATAAACAAACCGCTTTTCTCCAGTTGGAAGATAACTAACAATCGCTCTCATTTCATACTCTAAAGGAGCACTTTCCTCCTCACCAGATTTTCCATAATCACTCAATTTTTCTTCAAAAACTTTCTTAAGTTCTGCTTCTCGAGAGCGCAAATGTTCTGGGAGCAAGAGGATAAACTCACCTTTTTGGAGATGGGCTAACTTCTGTTTGGTCTCAGCATCTACCACGACCTTTTCCTTGTCCAAATAACTGGGACTAACATAGAGCGTATTAGCATCTGGACTATAGGTATCCAGTGTCTCTCCTTGTTCATTTTTTCCTTGAGGATTGGCAAAATGAATGAGATTATCTTTTACAAATAGAGCCTGTTCTTCTTCGATTGCTTCCTTGGCAAAGGCATACCACTTATTCTGATTTTCTGTATCTTTTACTCTATCACCTAAGCCAAAGGAAATCTGGTAATAGTCTGCTCTGTCCTGCCATGCTTGTTTTGAAATTTCAAGTTCTTTCAATCGTTGGTAAGACGTCAAACCTGTCTTAACGGCGTAGCCTACTGTAAAAACAGCTACTAACTGACACAATAGGGTTAAAGCCATCAAGCGTTTAAGGGGTAATCTCCCCTTAATAACGGGAACTAATGCTTTGTAACTCAAACTCATTAGATAAAGAAGCATTAGTAAAATTGAAATCGCCAATAAAAACAACAGATAGAAACTAATCCCAAAACCATAGGTGGCTAACAAGATAGGATAAAACAAACCTTGACTAAAAAGAACGACTCCCCCACCTAGGAAGGAAAGGAGGGCTGATAGAAGGAGCCATTTGATATCAGTAGATAAAGAATGCCCCATGATGGATAAGAGAGTCTGACCAGAAAAGAGTTTTATACCTGCTGCTCTCATTTCCTTAATCCGAGTAATAATCACTAGAGCAAAGAAAGATAAGCCAAATATTGCTAAACTAATTAAAATAAGGGGAATTAGTAACATTCTAAAAGCAAGAGTATAGGGCGGTGTCTTTCGGTCAGGAATTGCTTTATAACCCAAATCTCCTAATTTATCGGCAAGCTTTTCTTTCGTCAAGGAGCCTGACAAAAGGAGATAACTATTTAGCGGATCACTACGTTCACGACTTTCTTGGCTAGCTTCTTGGAATTCTTTTGGTAAAGTTCCCTGACCATAAGTTGCATAAGTAAAGTGAGTTGTCCCATCCTTACTCGGCTCTACGATTCTTCTAGCTATTAAACTCTGTTCTGAGTTTACAAAATTCTCTAATTCCTTTTCAAATACCTCACGCGTCGGTTCCTGAGTATCTTTTTTGACACGAAGTAAGGAGACGGAATCATAGCTTGCATACAAATATTGTGGCGCACGTAAGACAATAATCCAAGCAAGGAAGAAGCTGAGAAAAAAAGTTGATAATAATATGAATAGTTTCTTCATAGTAGACTCCTTGTAAAAGAGAATAACCCTATAGAATAAAGATTTTATCTTTTATAAATTCTTAGAATTATTTTCCTAGTTTAATCAATCACACCCTGAACAACAAGACAATAATACTCTTCAAAAATCAAATTCAAACCGCGTCAACGTCGCCTTGCCGTACTCAAGTACAGCCTGCGGCTAGTTTCCTAGTTTGCTCTTTGATTTTCATTGAGTATAAATTTAATCCTTCCTCGTTTCGAAAACGGTTTCTTATAACTTAAGTATATCACTTTCTATATAATCTATCAACATGTTTTACTAAGATATCATTAGTAATGAAGTTTTATAATTTCTTAAAAAATAGATGACATTAGCGGATTTTATTCCAGTTTCCGCCTTTATACTTTACAAGCAAAAGAGATGATGTTATAGTAAAAGGCAATTCAAACTATTGTAAAATTTCTACAAAAAAAGAGAGCCAAAACTCTCTTTTTATCTTCTTTTACTTTTACTGACCGACATGAGGGTAATATCTCGCAAGCTAAAGTATGCTAGGAAAAGCATAGCGATTGCGATGAAGAATTCTGTCGGTAGCTGAAAGATTTGCAGGACAGACAACATGAGCAAAATCAAGAGTGCTACGAAAGCAAAGACGACAAGGACGATATTGACTGTCCCTTTAATGCTTTCTGGTGTCGCAAATACATAGAGTAGTAATAAGAGGAGTCCTATGATTAAATAAACCATCTTTATCTCTTTCTAGCTCTTATTCAGCTGATTTTTTCTTCTTGTTAGCTTTCTCACGCTCTGCTTTGTTAAGGATTTGTTTACGCAAACGGATAGACTCAGGCGTTACTTCCATGTACTCATCGTCGTTCAAGAACTCAAGAGACTCTTCAAGTGTCAAGATACGAGGTGTCTTGATAACAGCTGTTTGGTCCTTAGTAGCTGAACGAACGTTAGTCATTTGTTTTGCCTTAGTGATGTTAACTGTCAAGTCATTTTCACGAGAGTTTTCACCGATGATCATTCCTTCATAAACCTCAGTACCTGGGTTGACAAAGATTGTACCACGTTCTTCGATAGACATGATTGAGTAAGTTGTAGCCTTACCAGCATCGATAGAAACAAGGGCACCACGGTGACGTCCACCAATTTCCCCTGGAATCAATGGCAAGTATTGGTCGAAGGTATGGTTCATGATACCGTAACCACGAGTCATTGACAAGAACTCAGTTGAGTATCCAATCAAACCACGCGCTGGAACAAGGAAGACCAAACGAGTTTGACCATTACCAGTTGAAATCATATCCAACATTTCACCTTTACGTTCAGAAAGGCTTTGGATAACAGACCCTTGGTATTCTTCTGGAGTGTCGATTTGTACACGCTCAAATGGCTCACATTTAACACCGTCGATTTCTTTTACGATAACCTCTGGACGAGATACTTGAAGTTCATATCCCTCACGACGCATTGTTTCGATAAGGATTGACAAGTGCAATTCTCCACGTCCTGAAACAGTCCATTTATCTGGTGAATCAGTTGGGTCAACACGAAGGGAAACGTCTGTTTGCAATTCTGCCTGCAAGCGTTCTTCCACCTTACGAGAAGTCACCCATTTACCTTCTTTACCAGCAAATGGTGAGTTGTTGACCAAGAAAGTCATTTGAAGAGTTGGCTCATCGATGTGTAGGATTGGAAGAGCTTCTACTGCATCTGTCGGAGTAATGGTTTCACCGACAAAGATATCTTCCATACCAGAAACGGCAATCAAGTCACCCGCTTTAGCTTCTTGGATTTCACGACGTTCCAAACCAAAGAAACCGAAGAGTTTTGTAACACGGAAGTTTTTAGTTGTGCCGTCAAGTTTAGAAAGGGTAACTTGGTCCCCAACCTTAACAGTACCACGGAAGACACGACCGATACCGATACGTCCAACGAAGTCATTGTAGTCCAAAAGTGACACTTGGAACTGCAAAGGCTCATCTGAGTTATCTACTGGAGCAGGGATATGGTCGATAATCGTGTCAAAGATTGGTGCCATAGTAGCTTCTTGGTCAGCTGGATCATCTGACAATGAAGAAGTTCCGTTGATAGCTGAAGCATACACTACTGGGAAATCAAGCTGGTCATCATCTGCACCAAGCTCGATGAAAAGTTCCAAGACTTCGTCCACTACTTCAGCTGGACGAGCTGATGGTTTATCGATTTTGTTAACAACCACGATTGGGACAAGGTCTTGTTCCAAAGCTTTTTTCAATACGAAACGAGTCTGTGGCATGGTTCCTTCGTAGGCATCTACGACCAAGACAACACCGTCAACCATTTTCATGATACGCTCAACTTCTCCACCGAAGTCCGCGTGTCCTGGTGTGTCCATGATGTTGATACGAGTTCCGTTGTAGGCAACGGCTGTATTTTTAGCAAGGATGGTAATTCCACGCTCTTTTTCGATATCGTTTGAGTCCATAGCACGCTCAGCCAATTCAGTACGTGCATCAAGCGTTTCTGATTGTTTCAATAGTTCGTCAACGAGGGTTGTTTTCCCGTGGTCAACGTGGGCGATAATCGCAATGTTACGGATATCTTCTCTTAATTTTGTCATGATTTCCTCTATAATATTCAAAATTTATTTTCTAACTGAACGATTATACCATAATTTCAGGTAAATAACATAACTCAAGCAAGTGTAAATGTTTTCACTATGCTTTTCTTTTCACGTCAAGCCTTTTCAAAGCAAGCGACTTATGATAAGATAGGCACAGTATGCGTTTAGATAATTTATTAGCCCAAGAAAAAGTTAGCCGAAAGGCCATGAAGCAAGCACTCCTCAAAGGGGAAATTCTCGTCGATGGTTGCCCAGCCCGCTCCCTAGCCCAAAATATCGATACAGGACTACAGGAACTCCTTTTTCAGGACCAAATCATTCAAGGCTATGAGCACACCTATCTTATGCTTCATAAGCCTACTGGTGTCGTTACAGCCAACAAAGACAAGAAACTTCCAACCGTCATGGACCTCCTTCCGCCTGACATCCAGTCTGACAAGCTCTATGCCGTCGGCCGACTGGACCGAGATACAACAGGACTCCTTCTCTTGACCGATAACGGTCCCTTGGGCTTTCAGCTCCTCCATCCTCAGTATCATGTTGATAAAACCTACCAAGTTGAGGTTAATGGACTTCTGACACCTGACCATATCCAAACCTTTCAAAAAGGAATTGTCTTTTTAGATGGCACTATCTGTAAACCTGCAAAACTAGAGATTCTATCTGCAAGTCTTTCCCACAGCCAAGCCTCTATCACCATTTCAGAAGGAAAATTTCATCAAATCAAGAAAATGTTCCTCTCAGTTGGTGTCAAGGTGACCTCACTCAAACGAGTTCAATTCGGTGATTTTACATTAGACCCAGAACTAGCAGAAGGTCAATGCCGTCCTTTGAATCCAGAGGAATTGGAAATCATTAAAAATCACTTAGAGAAAAGTGGATAAAAGAAAAAAGCTTTATGTTAAAAGCTTTTTGTTTATTGCTTATCTAAAAAATACTGCGACGGCTACAATCCAGTTAAGTACAGAAACCACAAGTCCTACGATGTTGAGAATTTTTTCTGTTTTATAGTCTAGTCCAGATTCTTTTTGGTATGAAAAAGCCAAGACCAATCCTATGATCCCCAAAATCAGGCCTACAATTGGAAATAACAAACCAAGAATAATCGACAAAATACCCACAAAAAGTGGATTTTTCTTCTTTTCTTTCATGTTCTAAGAACTCCTTAAATTTTATACAAATTAATTATACTATAAAACAATAGCTTCATCCTATCATTCGACTAATTTGGAAATAAGGTTAGCTAGTCTTCACTTTCCCTTTCCAAGAATCCAAGCCATAAGAAAGGATATAAATCTCAGAAAAACCTTGTTTTTTCAAATAAAGGGCTGCATTTGTCACACGTTGCGCACGTTGGTTTTCGTAAAGAAGGACAGGTTTATCTTTACGAAGGGCTGCAAGACTAGTTTTCAACTGACTTGAAGGAATATTGCGGGCCCCAAGGATATGTTTTCTGTGGAATTCTGCTGGGTCGCGCAAATCAATCAATTGACCCGTACGAATCAAGGCTTCAAACTCCTCATTGTCTACAATTTTAGCCGCACGGCGAATACGAAGATAGTTAAAGCCCATCCACGCCAACATTGCTAGTATAAGTGCCCACAAAATCCAAGTAACCATTAGTTCTTTTCTCCATTTTTCTCAATATAATCCAATTCTACCTTGTGCTCTCTGCGAAGAACCGCTTCTGCTTCTAGATAGTCTAATTTGTCCATCAACCCTGCATCGTAAATCCGAGAGAGCTCCAACTTCATCAGTTCAATATCATATAAGCGTTTTCCCATGTAAACAATAATACCAAATCGTTTGAGGAATTGCTGCACATCATAGAATGTTTTCATAAGACTCATTCTAGCAAAATTTTGTGTTTTTTTCAAGAAGAGACTCACACAATGCTCTTGATTTTCCTATCTTCTTTGGCGATTCTGACGCAAGTGTGGTACAATAAAAACATGAGAATTCAACAATTACATTATATTATCAAAATCGTCGAAACTGGCTCCATGAATGAGGCAGCCAAGCAACTCTTTATCACTCAGCCGAGTCTTTCCAATGCTGTGAGAGATTTGGAAAATGAAATGGGCATTGAAATCTTTATTCGTAATCCTAAGGGTATCACCTTGACCCGTGATGGGATGGAGTTCCTCTCTTATGCCCGTCAGGTTGTCGAGCAGACCCAGCTTCTGGAGGAACGTTATAAAAATCCTGTCGCCCACCGCGAACTCTTTAGCGTTTCGTCTCAACACTATGCCTTTGTGGTTAACGCCTTTGTATCGCTACTTAAGAAAAGTGATATGGAGAAATACGAGCTCTTCCTTCGTGAAACTCGGACTTGGGAAATTATCGACGACGTCAAGAACTTCCGTAGTGAGGTCGGTGTCCTCTTTTTGAACAGCTACAACCGTGATGTTTTAACCAAGATGCTGGATGACAATCACCTGCTGGCTCACCATCTCTTCACAGCGCAACCTCATATCTTTGTCAGCAAGACCAACCCTCTGGCAAAGAAAGACAAGGTGAAACTGTCTGATTTGGAAAACTTCCCTTACCTCAGCTATGACCAAGGGACGCATAACTCCTTCTACTTTTCAGAAGAGATCCTTTCCCAAGAGCACCACAAAAAATCCATCGTGGTTAGTGACCGTGCCACCCTCTTTAATCTCTTGATTGGTTTGGATGGTTATACCATTGCGACAGGGATTTTGAACAGCAACCTCAACGGAGACAATATCGTTTCTATCCCATTGGATATTGATGACCCCATTGAGCTGGTCTATATCCAGCATGAAAAAACCAGCCTATCTAAGATGGGCGAACGCTTTATCGACTATCTACTAGAAGAAGTCCAGTTTGATAGTTGAGAAATCACTCTAAATAAAATAACCTAAAAACCTCAAGAACTAGCTTTCAACCCTAGTTCTTGAGGTTTTTTATCTAATAGTAAATCATAAGGATTTTATAAAATCTTATTTTTTAAACAAAAATATAGCAAGGATTAAAACAAGAACGAGTCCAGCTCCTGCAACAATGGCAAACACTGGAATGTTTCCGAATAGTTTTTGTTCTGGCTTTATCTCCTCACTACTGTCTTGAGTTGATTCTGGCACTGTATCTCCTTGTTTCGCTACTTCTTGCTCTGATTTTTTCTCTATTTTCTTAGGACCATAATTTGGATTTACAAAAGTTGCGAGCATGGTGGGCTTAGAATAGTCTTCCTCTCCTTCTTTGACTAACCATGACGCATTATATAAATTCCGTCCTTCCAATACCAGCCCAAAATCAATTCGCTCACCAGGAAGCAAAACTGCTCCTAAACCTACACTAAAAAAGAAAGCTTCTCCGTCATTTTTCTCTTTTAAGACAATAAATCCGTTCTCACTCACTTTTTTTAGTCGAGATAATTTTCCTTTAATATCTCCATCTTTAAAGGTTCCAGTGTAGTTTCCATCTTCTCCTAAAATGAGTGATGAAGCTCTACCAGGTTTAGTACCATTATTAGGTTCTTTATTAATCCAAGTACCCACTAATTCGGATGGGAGAGGAATTTCATCACCAATTTTAGCATCAACAAGGGGCTTGGGCATAGGGGGATTAGGATCCATATTATCTCCAACAATCGGGAGATTTAGAGAAGTATATTCAATAGTTGAGGTATCTATTTTTGTTTTAGAATCAAGATTTAACTCGCTTAGATCACCTTCTCCTGCTCTAAATTCACCTTTTTTAATTAAACTTGCCTCCTTATTTTCTTTAGAAAGTTGGAACAATCTATATGACATAATCCCTGGAGCACTTTCGAACACCATAATACTACCATCTGTGTAGGTATCAATAACTGTCCCCATTCTAAGACTTGTATCCCAAAATCTATCAAATAATGGAGTGGGAGTATTACCATTCATATAATATACTTCAAACAGTTCCCATTTTTCACCATTGGTCAAACCGATTAATAATTCATCCGTCCCATTTTTGTCAATATCCTTCAAAGCGTAACCAAGTCTATTAATATTATTTTCAAATAGATGTTTACTCTCCCACTTCTCAGTGATTTGTGGCAATAGTTGGTTGTTGTCAGTACTGTCAGCTTGGGCTGAATTCACTAGTGAAAACAAACCACAAAGTAAACCCAGACAGGTCATCATGTTTATAATTTTCTTCATATTATTTCTAATTTTAATTTCACTTATATAAATCAATAAATATTATTTTGATGGTAATGATTATGCGTATGGTAATGATTTTCTTGAACATGTAAATTTCTCAAGTAATCAACTGCTTCTTCTGTATTTCTACGGATTCCATCTAACTGCTGTAATTGCAAAGTTTGAACATAATTGTTATATCTTAATGCTTGAAGCATTTTCTTAGTATCAATATATTGTTCTCTTTGTAACTGTAGCATTTCTTTCTGATAGTTCAACTATAATTCTTTATATTTTGTTTCATCATATAAATTTACAAGTTCCTTCATATTATCAGCTTTGAAATTTTCTAAAGCTCCGATAAAAAATTCTATAGCTTCTATGAAATAGTAATCTTTGGGATACCATCCACTACCAAAAGCCACTAGAGCTCCTGCAGCTTCTTGCATCTCTATTTCACACTGCTGTTGCTCTTGCTTAATTTCTTGTTCATGTCTAATCTGTCTATCATAATCAGACTGTCTCATGCCTGAATTTTTAATGAGTTGTTTATTATCATCATCAATTAGCGTATTAATGAAATCAACCCATTTAGGATACCAAATTTTACCTAAAATAGAAGTTAAATAAAGCATTCCTAAGGCTATAATTGAAAAAAATATACCTTCAAATAAGTTAAAACTTATTAACCCTATTATTGCAAAAAATATTATCCTAAGAGGTGCAGCTAATAACATGACTAAAATAATCCCTGTCCATATATTTAACCATTTTTCTGTTTTTCGACGTATCTTTTTTTGAAGATAAAAAATTAAAATTGCTGTTGCTGCCAAATACATAACAAGTTCAAGAAGATTACCGTCACCAAACCAAAACATTAGTAGAAATTTAGCTAGATTTCCCAAAGCACCAAACAGAACTACATAAAATGATTGCCTCATCATTTTCTCTATTTTGTTAGATGAATTACTTTCTAATAAATTTTGTAATTGAGCTTGTATTTGCTTAGCTTTCCTTCTATCATTTTCTAACTTCATCTTATAGTTTTGCTTTTGATAAATATAATCTATACCTCTATGTAGATTATATAAATTTTCTAATAATACTGATTTTTCTTCCACTTCATTCTCCATCTTTTTTCTATTTTACTAAAAACCTGCCATTACTATCACATTCATCCCAACTACTACTGAAAGAAAGTTATTTAATGAATCTGTTTACTAGTAGTCTTATCACCTTTTATGACCATTATTGCTGCAAAAATATTTATCAAAACACAGACATAATATAGAATCGCTCCAAAACCTAAATCCGATCTTCCAACCAATTCTTTTGTTATTGAAAAATGAACAAAAATTCCAAATAAACTTACTAGAATAACTATAATAGATGTAATAATTTGAAGCACCCTTCCTTTTCCAATTACTAAAGACAATAAAAAAGTAATCACAAATGCACCATACCAAATCAAAAATAAATACCATAATGGTGCATCTAAATATTCTGAAACATGTTCACTTAATGGAGGTATAAACTGATTACCCGATGAAACAACTGGCAATAAGAAAGTAATCAATCCTACTAAACTAGCTATAGTTATTAATTTTTTAAATTTCATTCATATTCTCCCTATATACAATTTCTTACCCCAGTAACTTTTAGGGTACTGAGGTAAGCTTTTAATGTGTAGTCTATTTTACTCGGTTAAAGGTTTGATCTGGCTCTTGAAGATAAAGTTCCTTATCTTTTAACATATATTTTGTTTTTCCTAAATTTCTTCCTTTAGTGTCTGTGATTGTCAATTCTTTCTTTTGTTTATCAATTTTCACTAGTCTTTGTTCTTTGTCTCCGTCTGAATCCTCAGAGGTGACGGTCCCAGCATTTCCTTTAATCACCATGACTAAATGATCACGTTTTGTTAAAATTTCATAAGTTCCATCTAAGGGATCAGTCGTTAATTTCTTTATTCCAAAAATTAACACTAGTGCAATTACAACTAAACCTGCAATGCTCTCCTTACGTTTGGTTTCAAATAAGCTTTTTAATTTACCAATTACATTTTCCATATTGAACTCTAATTCCTTATTTTACCCACTTACCTGAGCCATCTACTTTGTAGCCATCTGGGGTACGTTCGTTGACTGCCATCTTACCATTCGATTTGAGGTAGTAGTCACCTACCCATTGGTTACGAGCATAGCTTCCTTCTGACGTTAGGTAATAGTAAGATTGGTAGCTACTATCATAAATCCACTCACTCTTGGCCATTTTACCATCTGATTTAAGGTAGTAACTTCCAGCCCAGGTATTACGTGCATAGCTACCCTCTGCTGTCAAGTAATAGTATGATTTATAGTTATTGTCATAAATCCACTCGCTCTTAGCCATGTAGCCACCTGATTTGAGGTAATAACTTCCTGACCAAGCATTTTGAACAAAGTTACCTGAAGCATTTAGGTAGAAGTAAGAATTGTACTGAACATCAAAAATCCATTGATTGACTACTTTAACACCAGCTTTATAGTAAGAAGAACCTGACCAACCAGTCTGACCTGAGTTAGAGCTAGTGGTTTGTTTTGGAGCTTCAGTAGCTTTGGGTGCTTCTACTTTCTTAATAGGATAGTATTCCTTATCTGATATTCTAAAAATTTCTGAACGTCCAAAATAACGTTTTCCAAAATCATCTACACTATATATATCTAAATAATAATTGCCATCCTCTACTAGAAGTAAATTAATACCCGACTGTAATCTATTCTTGCCATCAAATTTACCAAAATAATGCGATTCAGTCAAAGTTCCAGTACTCTCATTAACTATATCAAAATAGAGAGAAGTACTATCATTAACGTTGGAACTTCTTTGTAGGTCAACTAAAAGAGTAGCTGATGTAGAACCTCCCGCTGTCGGTATTAAGGTGATTTTCAAGGGATTTTGAGTATCCTTGACACTCATATCTGTTAAAGCATGAACCTCCATTGGTTTAGAAGTCATAAGACCCACTGATAACAACGAACCTGCTAATAAAGAACTAACTAATATTTTTTTATTTTTCATGATTTCAAATTCCTTTTCTCATCCTTATCCTACCCACTCACCGTTGGTATTGACTGTATAGCCATCTGGTGTAGTGGTGTTTACTGCTAAAGCTCCTGAACTATAGGCGTAGTACCATTTACCAGAAACTTTAAACCATCCTGTTGTCATAGCACCTGACTTGTCAAGATAGTACCATGAACCATTATCTTTTACCCATCCTGTAGCCATTGAGCCTGAGTTATTCAAGTAATACCATGTACCGTTATCTTTTATCCAACCTGTAGCTATTGATCCTGACTTGTTCAAGTAATACCATGTACCGTTATCTTTTACCCATCCTGTAGCCATTAAACCTGACTTGTTAAGGTAATACCATGTACCATTATCTTTTACCCATCCTGTAGCCATTGAACCTGAGTTGTTCAAGTAATACCATGAGCTACCAGTTTTGACCCAGCCAGTTTTCATCCAACCTGCGTGATCAAAGTAGTACCATTTATCCTTTATTTGTTCCCAACCGTTGGTTGTATATGAACCATCAGCATGTTTGTACCACCAACGACCAGATGATTCAATCCAGTTACCAGCTTGTGAGTCTTCTACTTTCTTGAGTTCTGTATCTGTTTTCTTCTTCGCTTGTTTCCCTGCAAGATACTCCAGATACCAATCTGATAAATTGTAGTCATCCTTGCTTTCAGCCTTAACCAACTTATCAAACTCTTCTTGGATTTCAGCTAGTTTAGCTTGTTCAGCTTTCAATTTAGCTGTAACTGTGTCCAATTTATCTTGTGCCAATTTTGCAGTAGATTTTGCTTGAGTCAATTTTGCTTCTAAATCAGCTACTTTTGCTTGTGCATCTGCAAGATTTTTATCTGCGTTTAGATAAGCACTCAATTCAGTTGCAATTGCTTTCGCATCTGACACCAATTGGTCTTTTTCTGCATGGAGCTTCGCTTGTTCAGCTTGAAGTGCAGTCAACTTGTTTTCTTCAGCTTGCAATTTTGCTTGCGCACTTGTAAGAGCAGTTTCAGCATCTTTTTGTTCATTTTTAGCTGTAGCTAGTTCAGCTTTAGCTGTTTCAAGAGCAGTTTGTTTTTCTGCTTGGCTTCTTGAGAAGTTTTCAACAGCTTTTTCAGCAGTTGCTTTACGTTCTTGTGCATTTGTCAAAGCAAGGTTTGCCAATTGCAAGTTCTTTTCAGCAACTTCTGTTTGAAGTGGAGTATTTGATGTACTTGCTAATTCTTTTTCAGCTTCTGTTTTAGCGTCAAGTGCAGAAGCATATTTGCGTGAAGCTTCTGCTAATTCTGCTTTAGCATTTGTAAGAGCAGTTTGAGCTTGGCTGTTTTGTTTTTGTGCTTCAGCTAGTTTTGCTTCAAGTTGGGCAAGTTCATTTGATTTAGAAACTGGAGTTCCTTCATTTGAAAATGCTACAATCATACGATGTTGACCATTGATATTAGCTACATCAATCCCAATATATTTTGCAAAGTTTAGGTTTGCACGAAGGTGTCCCCATCTGTATCTTTCATTTGAAACAGCATTATCAAGATATGTTGTGAACATTAAAGTGTTATAGACGGCTTGTTTTAATTCATACATATTTGAAATATCAGAGTTCATGAAGGAAATGTTTTCAACAGCATTTGCTACGTGACCATGAACAACTGGGTCTAATCCACGTTTTTCATATTTTTCAGCTTGTGTTGACGCTAAAGTGACAGCTTCTTTAGTTGTTCCTGTTTCTGATTGTACGTTAAATGAATTTTTAAATGCATTTCTGATTTGTTTCAATCCATTGACGTAAAATTCTGAGATTTCAAGTTTTTGAGCATCTGTCAAATTGTTAATATCAACTGGACGATTTAGATCAGCATTGTCATATTTAACGTTAGCATTTGATTGTTTAACAATGTTAGCAGAAGCTTGAAGAATGATACGACGTAAATCTTTTTTAATTGATTCATTTGTAGTTGCGTCATCTAATTTGACTAGCTGTGCGAATGTTACAACATTTGAAGACACACCAGCTGATTTTAATACATCTGCTGAAAATCCATTATACACATTTGATGGAATAGTGAATGTTGGATTTGGAATGTTCATTCCTTCAGATTTATTTAACTTAGCTTTTTCCGCATCCAATGCAGTTTGCGCTTCTTTTTCTTTAGAGGCTGTAGCATCTGCTTTTTCTTGGATAGATTCCACTTTATTTTGGTCGGCGTCCATCATTTCTTTAGCTAGTTTCAAGGCATCGTTTTTGACGTTCACATTGTTTGTAGCTTGTTTGATGGCGTCTGCGCGGTTGCTATCTGCTTTTTTAGCGGTTTCGACAGCTGTTGTTGCGCTTGAAATATTGGCATTGGCTTGTTCAATATCTTTTTCAGCTTGGGCAAGTGAAGCTTTTGCTTCGCCAAGTCCTGAACCATTTAGCGCGTCTTCAGCTGATTTTACATTAGCTTCTTTAGCGGTTACTGTTTTATCCGCTTCAGCTTTCTTACTTGTTGCGCTTGCAACGTTAGCTGTTTCAGTTGCTACAGTTTCAGTTTGTGCTTTAATCGCTTCAGTAGACGCTTCAGTTGCTTTTTGATTGGCTTCTTGAGCTTTTACATTAGCGTCTTGTTTAGCTTTTGTAGCAGTGATATTTTCTTCTGTAGCATTGGCTTTAACAGCTTCCGCTGACTTCAAGTCCTCTTTAGCGCTTGTCAAAGCAGTTTCAGTGGTTGTAACAGCATGGTTAGCAGAAGTAGCTTCAGCTTTTGCTGTTTCACTTTCAGCTTCAACTTGTTTAACAGTAGACGCTTGAGCATCAAGAGCAGGTTTGACATCAGAAGATTTCTTCACTTCTGGTTTTGCATCAGCTACAGGTTTTGAAACAAGAGCTGGTTCATTGACGGCAGTTACAGTATTTGCATCAACTGGTGCTGAAACAGTTGCTTCTTGAGCAAATGCAGGCACACCAACAGACGCAAGCGCAATAGCTGTTGAAGTTGTGAGGGTTTTCAGTTTCTTCATCATTTTCTCCTTTAATGACTGATAGAATAGGATTGAGTGGTAAGTCAATCCTTGTTATACTAGTATAACAAGCTTACTTTATTTTCCATTCTTTCCCTTATCATACCATAATAGATATTTAAATTTTTCGGCATTTAAACTATAGTTTCAATGTTATTTAAAAAATCCAAAAATAGCATAGAATTCTAATATTTTGTAACTATAGTTTTCTTTTCTCTATTTTTTCTCTAAATTTTTGTATAATAGTTTTAGAAGTATGTAAGGAGATTATTTATGGAAAATCTATACCCATTTGGAGCTACATTTAAGTATCTGCGCGAAGCACGAGGACTCAGCCTAAAGGAAGCCGCCTCAGATATCGTATCACCACAGTTCCTAAGTCAATTTGAAAAAGGAGACAAAGGAATTTCACTTGAAAACTTTGCCAAACTGTTAATTGTTATCGGAGTGGAATGGAATGATTTTGTTCTAGCCTATGCAAATAAAGGTGGAGACTGCTTAGAATTACCTGCTATTGAATTTGGCAAGCATGTGGTCCATGAAGAAGATATTCTCACTTACATTGAAGAATACGAAAAATTATTTGATGTCTATCTAAAAGACAATTCACTTCAAGCAGAGATGATTTTTAAATCAATCAAATTAAGACATTATCCAACCATATCAAAGAGTCCAGAAACTGTTGCCAGAATTCAAAACATTATCAATCATTTAATGAAATCGGATGTCTTTAATAGTATCGAACTTGAAATTTATCGCGTCATCGTCAATCATTCTCCTATGGAACTTATTGACCATATGAGCAAACAATTACTACTTATGTACAAAGAAAGTGCTAATACTGACACCTACATCCGTATTTTAAATGCTCTCACTTTCTCCGTAAAATATTTCTCTGAACTGGGTTACTATCAAAAGGCTGATGATATTATTAAAAAAATTAAATCACTTCAGACCTTCGAACGAGGCTACCTGGCTATTCCCCTCATGTTCCTAGAAGTTGAACATGTTTACAATCAATTTAGATGGAATAAACCTGAGGCTATTCCCTTAGCAAAAAATTTATTTAATTATCTTCAAAGCGCAAAATTTATTGATCAGCAATACTACTCTAATTTTATCAACGCCTTCACTTATCATTGCCATGCATTAAATAAGACTGGAATTGATTTATTCTAATCATCAAAAAAGTTGCTCCATTTTAGGAACAACTTTTTTATTTATAATTAAAAGTTTCCCCTGCCAACTTATCAGCTAGCTTGGGAAAGAGACTATAAAACTTATGGGCTAGGTTCAATAAAACAGGAAGATTGAGGTCTCGTTTATTTTTTCCTATAATCTTGACAATCTTTCTAGCCACTGCATCTGGTTCTAGCAGGAAGCGGTCAACCGACTTGAGATAGGTTCCATCTGGATCGGCCTGGTCAAAAAATCCTGTTCGGATTGGTCCTGGATTGACCGTTGTCACATAGACTCCATAGGGCATAAGTTCGAGGCGCAGAGCATTTGAAAAACCAATGGCCGCAAACTTGGTCGCTGAGTAGAGACTGGACTTGCCAGTAGCTATTAGACCTGCCATACTGACGATATTGATGATATGGCCTTTTCGACTTTCCTTCATTCGAGCCGCAAGGCGACGAGATAGATTCATCAGAGCAAAAGTATTGACCTCGAACATCTGGTGAATATCTTGGTCAGAAATCTGGTCAAATTCCTCAAAAATCCCGTAACCAGCGTTGTTTATTAAAACATCAATCTTGCCATAGCGGAGATAGAGGTCAGTTACCAGAGTTTCTAAGGCTGAATCATCGGTAATATCGATTTCAATCAATTCTGCACAGGGATGATTTCTGTAGATTTGGACTAATTTTTCCTTATTTCGACCAAGCAAGATGAGTTGGTCATTTTGCAAGAGTTTGACCATCTCTTGTGCTAGGCCACCGCTAGCTCCTGTAATGAGAATAGTAGACATACTGTTCCTTTCTCAAGTTTTTAGATTTCCACTTCTTCCAAGTCTTTGACCACATGGACATTTTCAAAGACACTAGCAGCGTCTTTTTTGAGCTTGCTGATATCTTTTGAGAGGAAACGGGCACTGATATGGTTGAGTAAGAGGCGTTTTGCACCTGCTTCTACTGCTACTTGTGCAGCTTGCATGTTAGTAGAGTGGCCATGGTTACGAGCAATTTTTTCATCACCCTTGCCATAAGTCGATTCATGGACTAGGACATCGGCATTGATAGCTAGACGCACACTGGCATTGGTTTTGCGGGTGTCACCCAGAATAGTGATAATTTTACCTGGACGTGGAGCTGAGATATAGTCTGCTGCCTTGATTTCAGTTCCGTCTTCCAAAACAACGTCCTGACCGTTTTTAATTTTTCCAAAAAGTGGGCCAAATGGGACACCTGCCGCCTTGAGTTTTTCAGCATCCAGCGTTCCTTCCAAGTCCTTTTGCATGACACGATAGCCAACACAGAAAATAGTATGATCCAGCTCCTCTGCATACACAGTGAATTTATCGGTCTCAAGGATTTTTCCTAAAGAATCTTGGTCAAACTCATGAAAATGAATACGATAAGGCAGGCGCGAACCTGACACACGAAGGCTGGTTAAGACAAAGGACTTGATTCCTTGAGGTCCATAGATTTCCAAATCTGTCTGCTCTTCATTGGCCTGAAAAGCACGGCTAGAAAGGAAACCCGGTAATCCAAAGATGTGGTCTCCATGTAGGTGAGTAATAAAGATTTTGCTGACCTTACGTGGTCGAATTGTGGTTTCCAGAATGCGATTTTGCGTACCTTCTCCACAGTCAAAGAGCCAGACTTCGTTAATCTCATCCAAGAGTTTCAGGGCGAGACTTGAAACGTTGCGGGCTTTAGAGGGCTGACCTGCCCCCGTTCCTAAAAATTGAATATCCATTCGATACTTTCTAATTAATCAATATATAACATGGCTGTGCGGTTTTCCGATCGGAAATAGCGCTTGCCAGAAAAAGCAGTGGCTTCTTGCAATAAATCCTCTTGGCTGTAGCCTTTGAGACGCTTACGACCGTCAGCCAAGATTTCCAAATCAGTCAAAGCTGTAAGACTTTCCACGCTAACAATTTCCTCGTCCTCGACAGCCTTCATGTAAATCTTGCCAGACTCCTCAAAGACCAGCTGATGGGGAAAAATTTGCGCAATTTCAAAGAGCAAGTCATCTGAAATCTTCTCTTCATTCTCAGAGAAAATTCGACCCAGACCCTCACTCTCATAACAAAAACCAAAGGATTTACCAGACAGGTTAAGGCGAATAAAAGGCTTATTTTCTAGGGTGAAACTTGGCTCAGTATTGTAAAGATTCAGTTCTTGACTGAGTTCCGCAAAATAATCCGTCGCAGCCTCAGGACTCTTTTTCTGGTATAGCTCTGCAAAGTAAGCATTGACCACGCTGGGCGGAGGTGTGATCAGTACCAACTGCTCCTGCTCTGTCTTGCCAGCTAGAAGTTGATCCAGATAGACCTTATCCAGACTTGTATAGCCCCCATATTTTAGAGCCAACGTTTTAATATCAGTCATAAAATTCCTCTAACCTCCATTTGTTTTTCTCAGAAATGTAGCCTGTAATCACTTCGCCGTCTTCCTGATAATCACGTTCTTCCAGAATTGCAACACTTTCTAAATCATGAATCTTGTAGGACTTTGAAAAAGGCACTCGCAAGGTAAATCTCTCAAAAATCTCCTTGATTTTCTCTAAAAATAGTGCCTGCAAGTTCTCACGACTATCCTCAGACTTGGCAGAAATCAGGGAATAAGGCGTCTGAGTAGGTGTAAAATCCTCCACCAAATCCGCTTTATTATAAAGGGTCAGGCGAGGAATATCCTCCATGTCCAAGTCTTTCATAATGGAAAGAACTGTTTTTTCATGCTCCTCGTGGTAAGGATTGCTGGCGTCGATAACATGAACCAGAAGGTCCACATGCTTGCTTTCCTCCAAGGTTGACTTAAAACTAGATACCAACTCTGTAGGCAAATCTTGGATAAAGCCAACTGTATCTGTCAAAGTTACTTGAAGATTGCCCCCCAGATGGATACTCTTAGTCGTCGCGTCCAGAGTCGCAAAGAGCTCGTCAGCCTCATACTGGGTCTTACTGGTCAAGGTGTTCATGATAGTTGATTTCCCAGCATTGGTATAACCAATCAAACCAATCTTAAAGGTGCTGGACTCCAGACGTTTTTCTCTGACAGTCGCCCGATTTTTCTCAACCACCTTGAGCTGACGCTCGATATCTGTGATTTGGTTGCGAACGCTACGACGGTTCAGCTCCAGCTGGCTTTCACCAGGTCCACGGGAACCAATTCCCCCTGCCTGACGGCTGAGCATAATTCCCTGACCAACCAAGCGGGGCAAGAGATATTTGAGCTGGGCTAGGTGGACTTGGAGTTTCCCTTCATGGCTTCGAGCCCGCATGGCAAAGATATCCAAAATCAACTGCATACGGTCAATGACCTTGACACCGAGAACTTCTTCTAGATTGACATTTTGCCGTGGAGTCAAGCGGTTGTTGACAATGACAGTGGTAATTTCTTCTGCATCCACCATGAGCGCAATCTCTTCCAACTTACCAGAGCCGACGAAGGTCTTGGAATCATACTTTTCACGTTTTTGTCTGTAGCTATCTACAACGACTGCACCAGCTGTCTTGGCTAGACTGGCTAATTCTTCCATGGAGAGGTCAAAATTGTCCATACCCTGCAATTCCACACCAATGAGCAGGACCCGCTCCTCTTTTTTTTCCGTATCAATCATCTAAAAACTCCTCTATCTGGCTTAAAATGCGGTCTTGTACACCAGATTCTCCAATCTGATAAAAGGTGACCTGCATGCGATTACGGAACCAGGTCAACTGACGCTTGGCAAAACGGCGGGTCGCCTGTTTGAGACTCTCACTAGCTTCATCCAGAGTCTGCTCTCCACGGAAATAAGGAAAGAGTTCCTTATAGCCAATACCTTTAGCAGCCTGCACATCAGGGTAATGGTCAAAAAGCCACTTGGCCTCATCCAAAAGTCCAGCCTCAAACATCAAATCCACGCGGTGATTGATACGTTCATATAATTGACTGCGCTCATCATCCAAGCAGATAATCAATGGTTCATACAAGGTCTCTTGATTTTCCAAATCCTGACCAAAATGGGCAATTTCCAAGGCACGCATAGCACGACGACGATTAAACTGGGGAATTTCAAGACCTGCTTGCTCCACCAAATGGGCTAATTCCTCATCTGTATAAGGATCCAAACTATCCCTATAGGCCAAAATCTCCTCATGAGGTGTCTCCCCACCCAGGTGGTAACCTTCTAGCAAGCTCTGGATATAAAGTCCAGTACCACCAGCAATAATAGCTAGCTTGCCACGACTGTGAATGTCCTCAATAGCCATCTTAGCTTCTGAAACAAAATCAAAAGCCGAGTAAGACTCGGTTACCTCTCTAACATCGATTAAATGATGAGGAACAGCTGCCTGCTCTTCTGGACTAGCCTTGGCCGTCCCAATATCAAGTCCTCGATAGACTTGCTGGCTATCTCCACTAACCACTTCGCCATTAAAACGCTTGGCCACTTCAATGGCAAGGGCTGTTTTTCCAACGGCAGTCGGTCCAACAATCACAATTATTTTTGTTTTCATCTTTTTTCCTTGAAAAATTCCCATTTTTTCGTTACTATTATTATAACACAAAAAGGTCAGTCAGAAAAATGTGACCTCTTGAAGAGGCTGACTGATTGAGAATATAAAGGAGGAAGACTCATGGCTAAAGGATTCGCTAAAGGTCTTGTAACAGGTGTCGCAGGAACTGTCGCTGCACTTGCAGGCGCGGTATACGCATTTAAAAAGAAAGTAATCGAACCAGAAGAGCAAAAAGCAGCTTTCATCGAAGAAAACCGTAAAAAAGCAGCTCGCCGCCGCGTATCACGTTAAGAAACAAAAGAAGTTGGGATTCATTGTCTCAACTTCTTTTTCTATTCTTTTATACTCAATGAAAATCAAAGAGCAAACTAGGAAGCTAGCCACAGATTGCTCAAAGCACTGTTTTGAGATTGTGGATAGAACTGACGAAGTCAGCTCAATACATGGTTTTGAGGTTGTAGATGAAGCGACGATGACGTGGTTTGAAGAGATTTTCGAAAAGTATTAAATTGCTAGGTCAAACTTCAACTGTGGCTTGACAGGGTCATAATCCACCAACTCAAAATCTTCTGCTTTAATATCAAAGAAATTGGTCTTATCTGGCACATTCAATACCAAACGTGGTTGGCAGTTTGACGGCTCCCGACGAAGCAATTCCTCTGCTTGTTCAAATTGATTATCATAGATATGGAGGTTATTGATAAAATAGAAGAACTTCCCAACCTTCCAGCCAAAATGCTTGGCAATCATCATCTGCAAAGCCACATACTGCATAGCGTTGATATGGTGGGCCACCAACATATCATTCGAACGCTGAGTCAAGGTTGCATCCAGATAGATTTCTCCATCTACACGACGGACATCAAACATGGTCTGAAAGGCGCATGGGAGTAGCCCATCTGTCTCCTCAAAAGCTTGATAATCCCAGAGAGAGATAATATTGCGGCGGTTCCAAGGGTTGGCTTCCAACTGTTTGAGAAGCTTATTGATGATGTCGTGTTTCTTAACAACAGCACCATAGCGCTCACCGATGGTTCCTGTATCCCCCACTTCCCAGTCATTCCAGTAGTGAACATTGTACTTGTCATTGAGCACCTCTAGGCTATTTGACTGGTCTTGGTAAATCCAGAGCACTTCCTTGATGGCGGATTTGATGGCAATAGGACGCAAGGTTGTGATGGGGAATTCCCCCTTGGCCAAGTCATACTCTGCAAAGGCACCCGTTACGTACTTAGAGTTGGCAACTGTCCCATCCTTGTACTTGGGACGGGCCTGCTCAGAAAAGACACCGTCTTTGAGGATTCGTTCAATATTTTCTTTAAAAATAGTATCTGCTTTTGTCATTTACTCTCACCTCATTTATTGTCCTAACTAGTATAGCATAAAAAAAGAAAGGAGGAAAATCACTCGCTTCTGGAAAGCAATTTTCTCCTTTTTTATTTTACTGCAATACAAGTGATGCTGCTCCGATAACTCCAGCGTCATTTCCTAGAGTTGCAAGAGCCAATTTAGTGGATGTGCGTACTTGTGGGAAGCTATTTTCGTCGTAGACTTTTTGAACACCTTGTAGAAGGAATTCTCCCGCAGCTGATACACCACCACCGATAACGATTGTTGATGGGTTGAGGATTGAACCGATGTTGGCACAAGCGATTCCCAAGTAGCGTGAGAAGTTACGGTAAACGATCAAAGCAAGGTCGTCTCCTTCTTTTGCGAGATCAAAGACAGTCTTAGCAGTTACTTCTTCTCCGTTATCAATCAAGCGTTTCAAGGCTGCATCGCCTTCGTATTCATCGGCATAGCGACGAGTCAAGTTGACAATTCCTGTTGCTGAAGCAACTGTCTCAAGACAGCCTTTTTTACCACAGGTACATGCGATTGGTTGGTCAAAGTCAACAGTGATGTGGCCAAGCTCACCTGCTGCACCAGCAACACCGTGAAGCAATTTGCCTTCTGCGACGATACCGCCACCAACACCAGTACCGAGTGTCATAAAGACAACATCTGGTTGGTTATCACCAGCACCCATCCAGCGCTCACCAAGAGCCGCTACATTGGCATCATTATCGATGAAGAATGGAATACCCAAGGCTTTTTCAATTTTCTCTTTAATTGGTTGAAGGGTTTTCCAGTTGAGGTTGTAGGCACCGATAACAGTCCCTTTTTCACGGTCAACCACACCTGGTGATCCCATTCCAATTCCTTGGAAGTCCGCTGCTACCAATCCAAGCAAGTCCAAACGGTGTTGAATAGACTCAATCATATCATCAACGATATGACTTCCCTCATCCAAAATATTAGTCTTGATAGACCATTTTTCTTGGATTTCTCCTGCTGTTGTTAAGATTGCAAATTTGATAGAAGTTCCACCAAGGTCAATCCCAATAATCTTTTGACTCATCATATTCTCCTTTTTTATTATGAATTAATTGAAAATGCTTACAGATATAGTATAACAAAATTCACTCATTTATGCAAAGGTTTGCGTGAATGAATTATAAGGAATTTTTCGCCTACCAGTATCTGTTAGTCATCTAAATGATTAATTGCATAGTTAGCTTCTTCCTCTGTAAAGCCATCTATAAAAGAGGTCAATTGATTGATGAGACGAGACTTAGACATATTAAATAATTTTCTATAGTTTTTAGCATTAAATAAGGCATTATATTTATAATCGGCTTTTAAATGATCAACCGCATATTGAGCTGCATCATTTGAAAATTTATCAAAATCAGAAGTTAATTGTCTATACATACGTTTTTTTGACATGTGGAATAACGAATTATAACTTTTTGCCTTTCCTAAAGCAGCAGAATATTCACTATTGCTATCATTACTAGAAGAAGCTGTACTTGCTTGACCTTCCTTCCAAACTCCGTCAGCGCCAACATAATAACGTCCACCATCAACCCATTCATTGACAGCCATTTTACCATTCGATTTTAAATAGTAATTTCCTTGCCATGTACTATAAGCATAAGATCCATCTGATTTCAAGTAATACCAAGCTTGATAGGTAGCATCATAAACCCATTCACCTTTAGCCATTTTACCATCCGATTTCAAATAGTAGTTCCCTTGCCAAGCATTGCGAGCATAAGAACCACCTGATTTCAAGTAATACCAGGCTTGGTAAGAAGAGTCATAAACCCATTCACCTTTAGCCATTTTACCGTTTGATTTAAGGTAGTAAGCTCCTTGCCATGTACTGTAAGCATAAGATCCATCTGATTTCAAGTAATACCAAGCTTGATAAGAATCATCATAAATCCATTCGCTCTGGGCCATTTTTCCATCTGCTTTCAGATAATAACTTCCTTGCCAAGTATTTTTCACTGGGTTTCCATTTCCATCAAAGTAGTACCAAGCACCCTCCTGCTTAACCCAACCACTTGTTGTAGATGAAGTTGTGTTAGTTTGAGCCGCAGTTGCTTGTTTTGCTTTAAAGGCACCCTTAGGAGCATTTTTCAATTCGCAAGCCACACCATCATGATCGCGGTCTAACTTGGCAGAATAACCAGGATCCCCCTCATGAAGATCCGAATAGCCATTAGCCCAAGCTTCCATACAGCTAGAAAAATGGATGTTTTCTTCTGCTAAAACTGGTTGTGAAAACAAAGCCAAAACTGGCAATGTCGCCAGACTTATTTTTAAAAATAGACGTTTGTTCATCTTTTTCTCCCATAATTATGATATCGATTTCATGTTTATTTTATCAGATTTATTTCTTCAATTCAAGGAAAAATCAATCCTAGTTCTTATAACTTTTCATTACAATTTTTATTTTTGAATAAATAACTCATACAAGCCTCTCACTGCATTACAGCCGTAAATAGCTTCTGCTCGGGCTAAGTCTTTTAAGGTCAAGACTTTCTCTTCTACCTGTCCTGTTTCCAGCAAATGCTGACGATAAATCCCTGGCAAGATTCCCAGTCGGATAGGCGATGTATAGAGTTTCCCATCGATTTTCAGAACCAAATTTCCGATAGAGGTTTCAAGAAGTTCTCCTGCTACATTATGGTAAATGATTTCCTGTTTCCCTAGAGTCAAGTGTGGTCTATGAGTCGTTTTGAAATAGGTAAATGCTTGTTGCAAATTGGCTTCCTGAAGGCAAAGTTTGGCCTGGCAGAAATGTGGACTAAGAGGTGTTAAGATTTGTCGACTAAGTTCTATCTCTCCAGACTTACTGAAACTAATTCGCAAGCGATAATCTTGATTAGCATCACAAGCCTGACACCCTGCTTCAATCTTTTGTCTCAAAATTTCTGGATCAAAAGGATAGGCAAAATATCGACTAGCTTTTCTCAGTCTTTCCAAATGTTGATCTTCAAATAGCAAGCTCTTATGACTGATTTTTCCAGTTGTAATTATTTGGAAACGAGCTTGTTTACGATAGAGAACAGCTGCCTTTTGATGAACCTCACGGTATTCAGATTCCCAAGTGCTATCCCATGTAATGCCACCACCAACTCCATAGATGGCTTTCCCTTGATACAGTTGAATCGTTCGGATAGCAACATTAAAAATCCGTCGTCCATTTGGAAGCAAGAGACCAATCGTTCCACAGTAGACTCCGCGCGGTTGTGGCTCCAAGTCCTTAATGATTTCCATAGTCGCAATTTTTGGAGCGCCCGTTATGGAACCACAAGGAAAGAGTGAGCGGAAGATTTCAACAAGGTCAATGTTCTCTCGCAACTGACTCTTGATGGTTGAAGTCATCTGCCAGACAGTCGAATACTGTTCTACCTGGCAGAGACGCTCCACATGCTCACTCCCCACCTCAGAAATACGGTTCATATCATTGCGCAAGAGGTCCACAATCATCATATTTTCAGAGCGATTTTTAGGGTCATGTTCCAACCAACTGGCCTGTTCAAGATCTTCTTGGTCAGTTCCCCCACGCTGAGTCGTTCCCTTCATTGGTCGCGTAGTCAACTCACGATCATTTTGCTCAAAAAAGAGCTCTGGGCTCATGGAAATCACTGCCATCTCGTCATGTTCAACATAGGCATTGTAGCCCGCCTCCTGCTCTACCACCATACGATTGTAGATGGCAAAAGGATTGGCACTTAAATCTTGTTTTAGTTGGACGGTGTAGTTGACCTGATAGGTATCTCCCTGCCGCAAATTATGGTGAATCTGGGCAATCGCCTTTTCATAGTCTACTGCTGACGTTACTTCCTGCCAATTTGAAGGCAAATCAACCTCATCATAAGTCAGAGGAATAGGGGAGGTCTCCACCCTATCGTGAACAGTAAAGTAAAGCAAATACTCGTCCAGTAAAGGTGCCTTATGAACTGCTAATTTCTCCTCAAAAGCAGGTGCAGCCTCGTAGCTGACATAGCCCACCACATAGTAACCCTGCTCTTGGTAGCTTTCCACTTGTGCCAACAAGTCTGCCACTTCTGCTAAATCTCTGGTTTTTAACTCTTTGATAGGCTGGGTAAAGATGTATCTCTCTCCCAAAGCCCTAAAATCAATCACTGTTTTTCTATGCATATCTTAAGTATAGCACAAATTAAGAAAACCCTCATCCGCAAAGCAGATGAGAGATTTCAATTATTTAAAGATTGAAGTTTTAAAGCTATTTGTTTGTTGAAGAAGTTTCTTGAAGATTTTCTCTTTAAGTGATACGGTATTATCAAATTTAACTGAGCCATTATTAAGAGTTGCTTTATCTTTATCAACGGCAGCAGCAAATGCATTCTTCAAGTCTTCGTAACTACTGTATGTAGTACCATCGATTGTAACTGGGTTAAATCCTGCTTTCGCTTTATCAACTACTTCTTTGAAGTATTCTTTCTTCCAATCTTCTAGAGTATTAAATTTACCATCAGAAACTTTCTTAATGATAAAGTCATCACCTAGAGTAGCATGACCAGCCTGTTTAGACTCATTTTTCAGCATGTTAGAAGCGTAGTTTAAGAAGCCTTTTTCATATCCAAAGTAACCCCACATACGGAATGTGTTATGTTTGAATGACATAGAGCCTGGAGCTCCTTCACTTGTATTACCACCATAGATACCAGCAGTGATAGGCACCGTTACATAGGCAGAGCCAAATCCAGTTGGGTCATAAGTACCATTACCAGGACCGTGTTTGGTCATGAAGTTCTTATCTACTAGGTCGTTAACAGAAGTTAAGTTATATTCTTTTTCTTCTGCATTCAAATCACGAACCTCATCGTATTGGTTCTTCGTATTAGCGTTACGTAATTTCTTAGCAACTTTCTTGAACCAAGCGTTGTTTAGTTCTTTGCTGCCTTTATCAAGAACGGCTTCTCCTTCAAGGTAATCAAGAAGCATAAGTGTATCATTGAAACCTTTCATGTAATGATCGATTTCAGCGCGAGATGTAAGGTCATTTGGATTTGTGTTATACCATTGATTTCCGTCATTTGGACGTTCGTATGCCATGTTTAATCCAAGTGCTTTGAAGTCACCGTTTGGACTTGTTTCAGCAGGAGATTGTAACATACCTTGTGCGAATGCTTCTAGGTCAGTACCTTCACGGTGTCTAGAACCACCTAAGTAAACCATACGGTCGTTTACGTGAGTCGTTTCGTGAGTGAAGGCTGAGATACCGAAGTCACTGATCATATCAGTAACCATGAAGAATACAGAATCATCTTTATAAGGGTTGCCGTAAATACGAGCTACAGCTCCCATACGCCAGTCAGTAGCATGGTAACGACCTGTTGGTCCGTACAATTCACGGATAGGCGCTACATCCTTACCGCTATTCGTATGTCCGTATTTATCTGTGCTGATTCCTTTATAGTTTTGGTTATCTAACACAGGAGTTGGAACCATGTTATTGCTCTTAAGGAGTTGATTACGAACTTTATCTAATGATAAGCGAGACCAGAAGTCTAGGTAATTTTGTTGACCTTTAGCGACTTTATTGATTTCAGCTTTGAATGCTTCGCGTTCTTCTGCAGTATTCTTGCCGTATTTTTCAAATGAACTGTAAGCCATAGTATTATATGTTGAGATTAAGAACATATGCGCATCTTTCAAGTTAAGAAGTGGTAGAATCATCTTACCATGCATGTCGTTGTTTAATCCCTCGTAGGCTCTGTGTTTCTTATCAGCAAATTCAGGAGTTGTTGTTTTAGGTTCAACGATATATACATTATCTTTAGTAGCTTTTATGAACCAATCGTTTAAGTCTGTATCACTTGTGAATAGACGCATATTATAGTCTAAGAAACTGTTTAACTCGCCTACACCGATAACTCCACCGATCGTTTCGCGATAAGCTTCTAAAGTTCTATCACCTTTAATGTTACTTTCTTTCGAACCAACCTTAATCAAGAAGTCTAACACATTAACATTCTTACCATAGAAGTCAGGTTTGAATAGCATTAATTCTTTAATATTAAAGTCATCGAATTTAACGCCGTAGTAACGGTTGAGGTAAGATAATCCAAGAAGAACTGCAGCCTTATTGTCATCAATTTTCTTAATCAAGGCACGTTTAGCAGCTTCATCAGTATTCAGTTGGTGATCTTCATTTTCTACTAACTTCGTAACGAATTGAGTAAGGTTATCTTTAACGTACTTGAAGCTTTCTTCTAAGTATAAATCCTTAATTGCATTGACTTTGTTGCCACCAGTTCTACCCAAGTGTTGGTAAATCGGGTCAGATTGCAATTCAACCGGACTTAACTTGCTTTCGATAGCGCTGATTAAATCTGAACGATCTTTAACCACCATATTTGGTGTATAAACGACTTCACCAAGCTCAGCGACACTGTATTCTTTCACTTGTTTAACTTGAGAGTTCTTAGGAGAAATCGTAAAGATGTCTTTTGTCTTATCTGCGTAGTGAACCAAAATATGGTCGGCATCTGTAAGGTCTGTGACAAAGTCATTGCCTTTCATTGCAGTTACAGACAATACTTCTTTGGTCATTAATGGACTATCAGCAGCTAATTTATTTCCTTGATTTACAATCCATTCTTTGTTGTAGAACGGTTGAAGTTTTTCAACATTACGATAAGCAAGCTCACGAGAAGCATCATAGTCATCAATATTTTTGTATTGATCAGCTTTACTTACAATATTGTTCAGTTTGTCTTCAATAGGAAGTGTGCTTTCGAATTTATCAGCAGTGATTCCCATTTTAGCAATTAATTCATCAGCTTTTTCTTTAGTTATGCTAGGAATTTTTTTAGAATTTTTATAAGTTGTTTTACCTTCACTTACACCCTCAACACTGTAGTTGCGCTTCGTTCTAGAGTATGTAAAGTAATCATCAGCATCAATATCAGAGTGACCAAAGACCATTTCACCAGTCTTAACTTTCATCATAGTGATGTTGTCTTCTATAGCCCCTAGTGCCCAGTTAGTCCCTAACAGTCCACCAGACATAACGGCTTCTTTGAGTTCAATAGAGCCTTTTGCTACAGAGTTTCGAAGAGTACCTTCTTTACCTAAAGTATTGTTGTTACCACCGTTTTGAGATGAATATACAATTCCGGCAGCCTTAGCTTTGTTACCTGTGATTTCAGCATCAACATAAGCTTTTTCTACAATACCTTTCCAGTTTTCACCGACGATACCTGTTAAGTAACCACCTCGATTTCCAGCAGCGTGTACTTTACCGATAAATGCAACGTTACTTAATTTTCCACTACCATCAATTTTATTGATAACACCAGATACATCATTATTACCAACAACGTTACCTGTTACTTTAATGTTTTCTACAGTAGCATTATTTTTGATAACATTTGCTATCGGTGCAATCCTATCAGTCCCTGACATGTCGATATTTACATTTTCAAGTAGTAAATCTTTAACAGTACCACCGACAATATCACCGAATAAAGGTCTGTTCATATTACTAATGGTAAATTTATTACCGTCAGTGCTTGTTAATGTTCCTTTAAAAGCATTAGTAACATAAGATTTTCCTGCTGGTTTAACGTTAGCAGCATTGATATTGCTACCAAGCTTAAATGTGCCAGTCGGGTCTTTTTGCATAGCTTTTACAAGGTCGTCAAAGCTATAATATACATCACCTTCGTGTGTTTTTTGTTTTTCAAAGTAATGAACATACTCTTCGCTCAGTGTGTTGTCAGCATTCCGTTGAACTAAGTCTGGTGCTTTGGCAGTGACCTTATATAAAGTTTTTCCGTCTTTTTCTACTTCTTCAATCTTGTCAACAGCAAGTCGTGTAACCTTGTTGTCGTGAGTGGTCACTCGTAGATAAAGTGGGGCAACATCAGCTGGTTTTTCTGTAAGCAAACTAGTATCTGTTTCATTACCGTCAGCGTCCACACTCATCAAGCTTGTTTCTTTGATATTTTTGATTTCAACTTTTTTGAGGTCAATTCTTAGAGGTTCTTCATTCAGAACTACTTCCTCATCGCCTTCACCACGGTCATAAACCATCTTAGTTTCAATCTTGTAATCTTTGTAGTATTGCAAATCTGTCAGGCTAGCTGTTAAGTTGTCAGGTGAAACATTCAATGTTTTCACAATCTCATCACCTTTTTTCAGAGTTAAGGTGATAGATTTAATGGCTGCCTTGCTTGGATTTTCTAGACTGTATTTAACATCTGAAATACGTTTCAAATCCTTAGGTTCAACTGCAGTGAGGGTCAATACTGGTTTTTCAAAGGTCTTGGTACCCCGTTTCAAAATTCGGTCTTGAGGGGCCTCAAGGATTTCCTCTGTTACTTTTGGTGCTTCCTCAGTCTTAACTCCTTTGATAGTATTAAAGGTCTTAGTGATTTTTTTCTGACCTTCTTTACCTTCTTGAGCTACAACTTCTAAACCTTTTTTCAGTTGAGCATCTTCTTCAATCTTTTCTTCGAATGGAATCTTTTCAAGGCTTTCCTCTACAAGAGTTCCTTCAATTGGTTTTGTACCACGGCTTACCTGTTGGTTTACAGGTTCCTTGGTTACTTCTGTGCTAGTTGAAAGAACTTGGTCAGTTTTAACACCTTCTACTGTTTTATAAGTTGTTTTAGTAACTTGACTACCTTTTTCACCATTTCTTACGACAGTTTCTTCGTCCGTATACTTGGTTGGATCCTCAGTCGTTTCAGTTTTGTAGTCTAGGTCTGTAGTCGATGTTTCAACAAGGGTTCCCTCGATTACTTTGTACTCAGGTAACGGTTCTTGTACAAGAGCTTGACCTGCTTTACCTTCCTCTTGTGTACCTTTTACTTCGATTGGAGCTTCTGGCAATTCTGGCTGTGTGAGAGCTTGACCTGCTTTACCTTCTTCTTGAGTTCCTTTAGACTCTACTATAGCTTCTGGTAGTTCCGGTTGCGTTAAAGATTGACCTTCCTTACCTGCTTCTTGAGTTCCTTTAGACTCTACTGTAGCCTCTGAAAGTTCTGGCTGTACTAAAGCTTGGCCTTCTTCGCCTGCCTCTTGAGTTCCTTTTGCTTCTACTGGGGCTTCTGGCAATTCCGGTTGTGTTAAGGCTTGGCCTGATTTACCCTCCTCTTGAGTTCCTTTTGCTTCTACTTGAGCCTCTGGCAATTCTGGCTGTGTTAGTGCTTGACCTTCTTTGCCTGCCTCTTGGGTTCCTTTAGCTACTTGGTGGCTTGGTTCAGTTTGTGGTACTGGAGTTGGGGCAGGTTGCACCTCTTTCTTAGTTCCGACTGCAATGACTTGCGGCACAGGATTTTGAACCACTTGGTCTTCAATGACTTCTCTAACTTCTTGACCATTGACCATCGATACTTTAGTTACAAGACGACGCTGACCCTTTACTCCTGCTGTGACGATACGAGTCTTTCCTTCTGCTAGATTCGCATCTGGACTTGTGACCGTTTCAAAAGGAATCTCCACCAAGCTCTCTTCCTGTCTAACCTGAGGCTTCTCAGAAACTGGTTTTTCTTCAACAGCAGGAGCAACTGGAGTCTCTACTACAGGATTCTCAACGATAGTTTCTGAAGCAACAGCAGGTCTTTCTTGAACGACTTCAGTTTTCTCGATTTCTTTTGAACTTTGCTTTTCGACTGGCAACTGAGGCTGTTCAGCTGAAGCTGGTCTTGATGGATGGAGTTCCGCTTCCTTGAAGTATCCAATATACTCATAGCCATCAATGTGGATAATCCCTTCAGCCAAGCCTTCATGTGTAGAGGCTGAAATAGTTTGGTTATAAGAAAGCAATTCTTTATTTTCAAATGCAAATGTCCCGTAAGGTACAAAGGTACTGGCTCCTAAAGAACCAATCAAGAGAACACCTAGAACTTCTCTACGACCTTTTTTAGACACCAAAAAGACTGCTAGAGAAGCCGTTGCCAAGCCAAGGCCTGCTAGAGCGACTTCCTTACTTCCTGTGTAAGGAAGTTGTTGACTGGTAGTTGCCTTCTTACGATAAACTACATAAAGAATATCTTCATCTTGAAATTCTGTTGGAACCTCATGATGAATCAGGGCTTTTTCAGACTCGGTCAATTCCTGCTCCGCCAAATAACGGTAATGAACGCTATGAACTCCACCAACTTCATTGGCTTGTACCTTATCTACTGAAAGGGCACTGGCACCAAAAAGGAAGGCTCCGATGGCTACAGGACCGACCCCAACAGTTAGCTTACGAATTGAATATTTTGTGATTTTTTCTAGTTGCTGTTTTGTTTTTCTCATTTTCACGACTTTCTAATAGAATCTTGTGGATAATGCGCACGCGCACCTCCAATTAATTTTGGACGACTAGCCAACGCCGTTACGTGGGCATGACCAATCTCTCTCAAAAGAGGGCGAATCGGAACCTGAACATGCTTGACATGCATGCCAATTGCAGTGTCTCCGATATCCAATCCAGCATGAGCCTTGATAAATTCAACCTCAACTGGATCTTGCATAAACTTGAAGGCTGCCAACTGACCTGAACCTCCTGCATGAAGGGTAGGAAGGACACTGACCATTTCCAGACCAAACTGCTCTGCCACCTGACGTTCAACAACGAGGGTCCGATTGACATGTTCACAACCTTGAACAGCTAGATGAATTCCTTTTTCCTCTAGGATATCTAGGATAGTCTTCACAATGATTTCGCCAATTTCTTGGCTGGATTCCTTGCCAATCTGACCACCTATCACTTCACTAGAAGAAAGGCCCAAAACAAAGATGGATTCTTGCTTCAAATTGGCCTTTTCCAATACATCTTTTACAATCTGGCTTGTTTCTCTTTGAATGTCTTTTTCCTTCATACTTGATACCTCTTTTGTCACTATCTATCATATCGTTTTTTCTTGTTTTTAGCAAGATAGACAACCTGAAAATCTTACTCCAACCTGCATAAAACTCCCAGAATTGACTGAGAGTTAGTTAGTTTCTATTCTATTTATGTATATTTCAACCGTCGTCCCTTTTGAGGGAATAGAATCGATCTTCATCTGGTAATGTTCTCCAAAATGAAGTTTGAGCCGTTGGTCAACATTTTGCAGACCAACTCCCCCACGTTTGAGCTGACTTTGACTACTATCGCCAGCAACTTGGAAGCCAACGCCATCATCCTCAATGCGGATGACCAAGCCCGAATCCTGTTTCTGGACAGAAACTCTAATATGTCCCTGACCTTCCTTCTCCTTGATGCCATGGTAAAGAGCATTTTCCACCAGAGGTTGTAACACCAGCTTGGGCAAGACTAGATGATCAAAGGCAGGATTTTCAGCAATCTCGTATTCCAGCTTATCCCCATAACGTTGTTTCTGGATAAAGAGATACTGGCGGACATGGTTGATTTCGTCAGACAGGTAAATCAAGTCCTTGCCTTGATTGAGCGCCAAGCGGAAGTAGGTCGCCAAGGACTTGGTCACCTGAACCACCCTCTGACTGTCCTGAAATTCAGCCATCCAAATGATGGTATCCAAGGTATTATAGAGGAAATGCGGATTAATCTGGCTCGATAGGGCTTGAAGTTGGTACTGACGGGTTGTTTCTTCCTGCCTGCGAATATCCGCCATCAGCTGATCAATCTGATCTAACATGGCATTGAACTGACGAGTCACTTCTCTCAGTTCATAGGCACCAGTTTCCTTGGCACGAAGATTCTGATTACCAGAAGCAATCTCCAGCATGGTATCTCTCAAATCCTTCAAAGGAGCAATCCAGCGCTTGAGACTGAACCACACCAAGCAGAGACAGGCAAGAAGAGAGGTGACACTGGCACCAAGCAAGGTCCACAAGAGCTGACTCCGAACCTGGTCTAACTTTTCCAGCGAGGACACACCAAGCACCGTCCAATCAGTTCCTGCAATCTGTTCCTGACTGACGTAGGATTTATGGTCAAGAGTATAGCCCTGCCCTGTCTCGATATAGGGTTTCATGGCCTCCATTTCACTAGCTGAGCTATAGACTGTGTGTTTAGGATGGTAAACAAATTCATGATTTTCATTGATGATAAAGGCAAAGCCCTGCTGACCCAACTGAAGCTGGTTGAGATAGGCTTCCAGAGTTTCGTAGGAAATATCCAAACGAAGCACGCCCAGATTAGCTCCCTTTGCATCAACAAGTTCTTGAGTGACAGAAATGACCCATTGACTGTCCGATTTACGAGCTGGAGTCAAAACTGGCTTAGCCCCCTGATGAATGGCCTTTTGGTACCAGTCCTCAGACATCATATCTGAGGAGGTTTTCATCTGCACACTGTCATCTGTAGAAATAACTTGGCCTGATTTTGTGACCAGAACTACCGTTTTCAAGTCTTGGTCTGCCTTCAAGATAGTCAAAAATAGATCTCTAATTCCCTTGGCCTTGTCTTGACTGGGATTCTCAGCATAGGATAAAACATCTGCCTGCTGGGTCAAACTAGTCGAGGTGGTTTCTAATTTTTTGATATAAGATTGGATAAAGTGGCTAGTTTGGCTGATAGTCGTCTGGCTATTGCCCTCAATGCTAGCCTCAATGGCTGAAGAACTAGATTGATAGTAGAAAGTCCCAACCAAAGCTAGAAGAATGAGAAAGACCAGAAAGATGGAAATAACCATTCTGACTAGGAGAGAAGAACGCTTCATCGACCTTCCCCCTTCTTAAACTGACGAGGTGTCACACCCGCAATCTGCTTAAAGCGTTGGGTAAAATAGTTCATATCTTCAAAACCAACCTTTTCGGCTATCTCATAAATCTTCAGATCTGTAGTTAAAAGCAAAAGCTTGGCTTGTTTGACACGTTCTCTCACCAGGTAATCCTGAAAAGGCAGGCCTAACTCTTTCTTAATCAAGGAACTCAGATAAGTCGGACTAAAGCCCAAGTCACTGGCCAAAAACTTTAAACTAAACTGGCTATCAGCCAGATGGGACTGGATTTTCTGAGCCATATTTCCCTCAAACTTATCAGTCAATAAATCTTGTAACTGCTCTTCCTTTTCTTCCTTATCCAACTTTTGCTTGATTTTCCCCAACATTTCCTCAATATCCTGACGAGAAAAGGGCTTGAGCAAGTAGTCGTCCACACCTAGTTTGACAGCAGACAAGGCATAATCAAAATCATCGTAGCCTGTCAAAAAAACTAGATGCACCTGAGGATAGGTTTCTCGGACCAGACTGGCCAACTGGATGCCATTTAGCTGAGGCATGTTGATATCGGTTAAAATGATATCCGGCACCTGCTTTTGTATCAATTCCCAAGCCTGTCTTCCATTTTCAGCCTGACCGATGATTTCCATATCGTAGGCTGCTACATTAACCAGCTTGGTCAAGCCTTGTCTTACCAGATATTCATCTTCTACGATTAAGATTGTATAGGTCATGCTCTACTCCTTTGTCACTTACTAGTATCAGTATAGCAAAATTCTCTTCTAACTGCTTAGGAAAGCCCTCTTAATCAACATAATCTAGTAAATAAGCGTAGCCTTTTTCTTCCATTTGATTTTTGGGAATAAAGCGGATAGAGAGACTATTAATACAGTAGCGCAAGCCCCCCTTTTCCTGTGGTCCATCCGTAAAGACATGACCAAGGTGAGAATCTCCAACTCGGCTCCGCACTTCCATGCGTGTCATATTGTAGGACTTATCTTCCTTGTAGGTGGCAACATCTGGACTGATGGGTTGGGTGAAACTAGGCCAGCCACAACCAGACTCAAACTTGTCCTTTGATGAAAAGAGAGGTTCGCCAGTTGCCACATCCACATAGATACCAGATTCAAATTTATCCCAGTAGCGGTTTGAGAAAGCCCGTTCTGTTTGATTTTTCTGGGTAACAGCATACTCCTCAGGTGACAGGGTCTTTTTCAATTCATCATCACTTGGTTTTGGATATTTGCTGGCATCGATGACGGGATAGGCCGCCTGATTGACATTGATATGGCAGTAGCCATTTGGATTTTTCTTGAGATAGTCTTGGTGGTAATCCTCAGCCACCACAAAATTCTTCAAGGTTTCCTTTTCAACTGATAAAGGTTGATCGTATTTCTTAGCCACCTCATCAAAGACTTGGTTAATCACCTCTAAATCCTTGTCATCTGTGTAATAAACACCAGTACGGTACTGGGTTCCCACATCATTTCCTTGTTTATTTTTGCTGGTTGGATTGATAATGCGGAAGTAATGAAGCAGGATTTCCTTGAGGGAAATTTGCTTGGCATCATAGGTTACATGGACGGTTTCCGCATGACCTGTTTGGTTAATCAATTCGTACTTGGTTGTCTCCCCTCTACCATTTGCATAGCCTGAAACGGCATCTGTCACTCCAGGCACGCGTGAGAAATATTCCTCCACTCCCCAGAAACATCCCCCAGCTAGATAAATTTCATGCAAGTCTGCATCTTTACTCACTTCTGTTTTTTTCACTGTTTTTCCTCCTTGGCTAACTGCCGCTTTCTCAATTTGCGAGCTATCTGTCTGCCCTGCATTTCGCATCAATAGAAAATAGAAACCGCTTATGGCTAGGAAAAAAATCCCTGCCAAAACAAACAATTTTACTTTATCATTCATGGCCTTTCTCTACTCCATTTCTTTCAATGTCTTTAAAATCATATCCTTATCCATAAAACCTGGTTGCGTTTTGACCAGCTTGCCTTCCTTGTCTATAAAGGCTTGAGTTGGGTAAGAACGGACACCATAACTTTCCAACAGTTTTCCTGATGAGTCAATTAGAACTGGGAAATTTTTATAATCCAAGCCCTTGTACCAGTTCTTAAAGTCAGCTTCTGCTTGTTCCCCCTTATGTCCTGGTGACACTACCGTCAAGACCACATAATCATCACCAGCATCTTTAGCGATTTCATCCGTATCTGGAAGACTAGCTAGACAGATGGAACACCAAGACGCCCAGAATTTAAGATAGACTTTCTTGCCCTTGTAATCAGACAAGCGATAGGTCTTGCCATCTACTCCCGTCAGTTCAAAATCAGCAACCGCCTGACCTTTAGTCGCAGTTTGTGAACTGACTTGTTCTGTTTTGGTTTGCTCCTTCATAGTAGATTCGTCTGACATATTTTTAGCAGAACAAGCTGTCAAGCAACAGATTGAGCCTACTCCAAGGAGACATGTTTGCCATTTTTTCATTTCTTCTTCCTCTCTATTCAAATAATGTAGTCAAAATGGAAGCATTTCCCAAAAGCACCAAGATTCCCATCACGATAATGAGGAAACCACCTACTTTTTTGAGGGTTCCGAGGTAGGGATGAAGTTTTCGGAAATGTTTCAAAACATAGCTGGAGGCAAGAGCTAGAACCAAAAATGGTAGCGCTAGACCCAGCATATAGATTAACATGAGACCAGCTCCCTGCCAAGCACCTGAACCACCTGAAGCCGCCAAGGCTAAAACAGAGGCCAGAACCGGTCCCACACATGGCGTCCAAGCAAAACTAAAGGTCAAGCCCAGTAAAAATGCCTGACTATAGCCCTTACCCTTTTGCACCTGTCTCTTTAATTGTAGCCTTCTTTCCTTGTAAAGTCCTTGAAAATGTAAGACTTCCATCTGGTGTAAGCCCAAGAGAATGATAACCGCACCCATCACATACTGAAACCAAGAAGCATACAGCAAATTGCCTAAAAAACCAGCTCCATAACCCAGCAAGATAAAAATAAAGGAAATCCCCGCTATAAAGGCCAAAGTTCTCAATAGACTAACAAGTGAGATTGAAAATTTGCCACTAGAAGCCTGAGCACCATCTTTGTCATCCAACAAGACCCCTGCATAAACCGGTAACAAGGGTAAAATACAAGGAGAAAAGAAGGAAAGAATTCCAGCAAGAAAAACACTGATAAAAAAGATTATATTATCCATTGCCTTCCTCCATTCTTTGATTTGATAGGACTATTATAGCCCCAAAACTCCAGAAAAAACAGGGACAATGATAGGGAAAAATAGGAATTTAATCAGGTTATTTAGAAATCTTACAAAAAAAGCCAGACAAGGTCTGACTTTGATGGAAACTGAAAAGAAAATTTACTAGTCTTCCCTACTTATCTGATAATAAATAAGGTCCGCAAGATAGCCTTTTCTATCTACACCATTGGTAATAGTCTTTAGATAGGACATTCCAGCCTTCTCCATGACACGACCTGAAGCTGGATTGAGACTGGCATAACGTGCTCTGACCTTTTGAAAACCTGCTTGAGTAAAACAAAAGTCCAAGACAGTTTTTAAAGCCTCTGTCATAATCCCACGTCCCCAGTAAGCTTTGCCTAGCACATAACCAATTTCACAAGAAGAATCGTTCTCATCTATTGTAACGATGCTGATATCTCCTATAACTTTCTCCGGATTTTCTTTGAGACAAATGGCCCATTTGTAATAGTTGGGATTTGTATAGGAGGTAACCCAATTACGAATGGAGTTTCGAGTCACCTCGACATCAGGATGAGGATCCCAGGTGACGTAGGTTAGATTCTCAGCAGATGAAGCCCAATTCTGAAACATGGCTTCTGCATCACTTTCCACAAATCTTCGCAAGATTAAACGATCTGTCTGTAACGTTTGCGTACCGATTGATTTCATGACACTACCTCGCTTTCTGATAGATGATTCTCTGCCCAACCTCAATTTAAATTTACTTTGCTTTTGAATTTCAAGGTAATAAACTAAAAAGGTCCACCGGACCTTCTCTCACTTTCTTATTTCAAGGTGAGAGGCTGAAAACCTCCACTGGAGGTTATTCTTGCTTCCCAGTTTCTAGGCAAGAAGCTAAAAAGGTCCCCCGGACCTTTTTACTCCCAAAAGTTATCGAATACAGTGATGGGTAGGTGGCGTTTGTGTTGGCCTTTGTGCCACCAGTTTTCGATTCTTGCTTGGGCTTCTGGGCTGATTGTTTTGCCTTCTAGGTAGTCGTCAATCTCTTCATAGGTGACTCCGAGGGCTACTTCATCAGCTAGACCTGGTTTATCTTCTTCTAGGTCTGCTGTTGGGATTTTTTCATAAAGTGCTGGGTCTGCACCAAGTTCCTTCAATAGTTGTTTTCCTTGGCGTTTATTGAGGCGGTAAAGAGGGAGAATATCCGCACCACCGTCACCAAACTTGGTAAAAAAGCCTGTGATATTTTCCGCAGCATGGTCTGTCCCAATGACCGCTCCGCTATGGGAACCAGCAAGGGCATACTGAGCAATCATACGGCAACGAGCCTTGATATTGCCCTTGTTAAAGTCTGAAACAGAGCTACCTGTCGCTTCTACTGCAGCTGTCATGGTATCAGCTGATTCCTTGATATTGACGACTAAACTGACATCAGGCTGGATGAAGGCTAGGGCTTTTTGAGCATCTGCTTCATCAGCTTGCACTCCATAAGGCAGGCGGACAGCGATAAATTTGTAGCTATCATCCCCTGTCTCTGCTCGCAGTTCTTCCATGGCCAGTTGAGCCAATCGTCCTGCTAAGGTTGAGTCTTGTCCTCCAGAAATTCCTAGTACAAAAGTTTTTAGGAAGGGATGCTTTCTCAGATATCTTTTTAAAAAATCAATGGAACGACGGATTTCTTCCTGGGCATCAATCACCGGTTTGACACCTAGCTCTTGGATAATCGTTTCTTGCAAACTCATTCTTCTTCTCCTTCACCGAGGGCTTCCTTACGCATTTTGTCAATCAAATCCATCTTGTCTTGCCATACATCACGCGCCAAATCGACTGGATAGTGCTGCGGATTGAGCACGCGCTTGTACTCATCCCAAAGCTTGTCAAATTCCTTACGGGCATAAGCCTGAATCTCAGTTAAGCTAGGCAGGTTGTAAATCAATTTTCCGTCTTTGAAGATATCCACCAAGAGAGGCACGGCATCAAAATTACGAACGGTCTTCTTGATGTAGGTATAAGTCGGATGGAACATCTTGATTTCTGTCATGTCGCTTACATCTACGCCATCATAAGTGATATAATCGCCTTCTGACTTGCCTTTTTCACGACTGGTAATACGCCACACCTGCTTCTTACCTGGCGTAGACACTTTTTCAGCATTATTTGACAGCTTAATAGTATTGCGCATCTGGCCATTTTCATCTTCGATTGCAACAATCTTGTAAACTGCCCCAAGAGCTGGCTGGTCATAAGCTGTAATCAGCTTGGTACCCACGCCCCAGACATCAATCTTGGCCTTTTGCATCTTGAGGTTGAGGATGGTATTTTCGTCCAAATCATTTGAAGCATAAATCTTAGCCTCTGTAAATCCAGCCTCGTCCAGTTGCTGACGGACTTTCTTGGAAATGTAAGCAATATCCCCAGAGTCAATCCGCACACCCATAAAGTTAATCTGGTCACCCAGTTCACGCGCCACCTGAATGGCAGCTGGAACTCCAATGCGAAGGGTATCATAGGTATCCACAAGAAAGACGCAATTTTTGTGGGTCGCAGCATAAGCCTTGAAAGCTTCATAGTCATTTCCATAAACCTGAACCAAAGCATGGGCATGGGTTCCCAAAACAGGAATGTCAAAGAGTTTACCAGCGCGCACGTTGCTGGTTCCATTGGCTCCACCAATCACCGCTGCGCGTGTTCCCCAGATAGCCGCATCCATTTCTTGAGCCCGACGTGTCCCAAACTCCATCAAGGGTTCATCTTCGATGACCGAACGAATACGAGCTGCCTTAGTCGCCACCAAGGTCTGGTAGTTGACGATGTTCAAAAGAGCCGTTTCGACCAACTGACATTGGGCTAGAGGACCTTCCACCTGCACAATAGGCTCATTAGCAAATACCAAATCCCCTTCTTGGGCAGAACGAACGGTCAATTCCAACTTGAAATTGCGGAGGTAGTCCAAGAATGCCCCATGATAACCTAGCGACTCCAAATAGGCAATATCACTATCTGAAAAACGCAAGTCTTCAAGATAGCTCACAATTCTTTCCAAACCTGCAAAAACCGCATAGCCATTCTTAAAAGGCTGTTGGCGGAAATAAACCTCAAAGACCGCCTTTTTATTGTGAATTCCTTGGTCAAAGTAAACCTGCATCATGTTGATCTGGTACAAGTCCGTGTGCAATGTCAAACTATCATCTGGATACATACTTTTCCTACTTCCTTAGCTAGAAACCCATGAAAATTTTCAAGAACTTTCATGTATTCCAATAAATTAGTACTATTATATCACATTTTAGCTGGATTGAGAAAAGAGTAACAAGCTATTCACCACTCTCCAGTTCATCCATATCTTGTTCAAACTTTTTCTGAGCCCATTCACCATAGCTCTTCAGACCAAGATTGCCAATAAAGACCCAGGGAAGGTAAATGACATAAGTAATTGCCCAAGCAGATAGATATTTAACGTTCAAAGGATTGTGCTGATAAATTTCTATGTTGAATTGATAATTCTGTAACATCAAAAGAGCCGTAATAGCCAAGGTTAGGGAAAAACAACCTAAAATCGTAAAATGAAAACGACTATAGTAGGTCACTCCCAGATAACGGGCACGATTGAAAAAGAAGAAAATTCCTACTATCAGAGTATAGACTAGAAAATTCGGATTAAAAAGAGATGGAGCCAATACAGCCACCAAATAGCTTAGAAGCACAAGCCCAATGAAGAGGGAAAAGGATTCTGCCCCAGCTTTATTGATTAGTTGTTCTTCTCTTTCGTCAAGTAATTGATAATGAATGAATTTATTTACCATCTTCTTCCTCCCAAAATAGTTGGTCTAGGGTTTTTCCTAAACATCTGCAAATGGACTGGCAAAGCGAGAGACTGGGATTGTATTTTCCCGCCTCTATCAAACCAATAGTCTGGCGCGTCACCCCCACAGCCTCCGCCAGTTGACCTTGTGTTAAATCAAGCTCAACACGAGCTAATTTTAATTTTAAATTTTTAGCCACCTGCGTCCTCCTTATAGTTTTAATACTCATCTACTCTTAAAAAATCCAAAACCAACACAAGCTGTCAGCTATTTATTATAACCTCATTAATTAGCACTCCAATATTATCTTCAGCCTAAAATCAGTATGTTGGATTGTTTGAAATAAACTTCCTAGTTTGCTATTTGATTTTTTGTTTAGTATTAGCTTTAGTAGGGTCTTTTAAACGAGTTTTGATTGCTTATATTTCTTATTTAGTTGATTTCATATCACTATTATATAATGCTTTTGGAAATGAGTCTAGCATAAGACAAAAACGTGTACACAACAAGAGCAGGAGCATAGCAAGATGACTGATTTTTGCTGGATTTTAAGTCTGCAAAATAATACTAAATGAAACTAAAATGAATACTCCTTGCTTTTCTTGAGAGTGAACAAGTACAGTAAAATGATTGTAGTGATTACCACAAGATACTGACTAATAGACATCGTATTTGAAGCTACAAATACAGGTAAAGAATAAAAAGGAAGAAGTTCAATTGCTTTGATAAACAAATCATTACTAGTATTCATCATAATCGTATTTAATATATTAGGGATAAAGAGTAGTAAAGCTACTAAAATACCAAATACCAAGCCACTTTTCAATTTGTATAAATAGAAAATGTAAGATAATAGAAAATAAAATAGGACTAACAAAATTGTATTGACTACAATGGCTACTATAAAATCTAATCCTAAATCACCTGGAACACCCAATTTACTTACGATGACTAGTAGCACAATGCCATTCAAAGCATAAATAATGGAAACTGAGATGGCATATAGAAAATTAGACAAGACGTAAATCATCCGATTCTTCTGTTGATTATAAAACAAACTTATCGTATTGTGGGAAAAATCTCTACTAATGACTCGATTAGCATGTATAACAGCCATTAACATACCGAGCATAGCATAAAAGTTTGAAATATGCTTAATACCAAGCGATGTCCCTTGAGTCTTTAGAATAAAGAATGTAACCAATATCGGCGGTATAAACGAGATAATCAAACCGAGATATATTACGCCTGATGAAAATAAATCTCTTATATTTTCCTTAAGAAAATTCAATTTATTTAATTTCATGATTATAACCTTCCTTTATTTTGAACGATTTAGATAAATATCTTTAAGCGTCTCTTTTTTAGTTTCAAAATCAACTACTTTAATAGAGTTTTCGTTAAAAAATTTAAAAAGCTCACTACTTTGAATATTCCCAGACATAGTAATTTTCAGTCCCTCTTCCTGAACAATATCCCCAAATTCTTGTTTGGTAATGAAAATGTCTCTATCTGTAGCTGATGAAAAAGCTATCTCAAACAAGCAATTATGACTATCTTTTCCTACTTTTTGAAATATCAAAAGCTCGTTCTCCAAGAAAAGAACCCTCTCACAAATTTCTTCAATATCTTCTAATTTATGACTCGATATTAAAATTCCCACATTTTCATGTAAAGCTAAATTTTTTAGAACCGCTAAAACTATTTGTGATGATTCAATATCTAAACCATTAGTCGGTTCATCTAAAATCAATATATCAGGTTCCGTAACGAGAGTTAAAAGCAAAGCTAATTTTTGTTTTGTACCCAAAGAATAGGTCTTTACTTTTTTATTAATAGACTGACTCAAATCTAACTCTTGGATCAAACTTCCAAATCTTTCTTGATTGTAGTCAACACCATATAAATTTGACAAATATTTTAAATTCTCTAAACCTGTTTTAGATAAAAATAATTTTGGTTCTTCGATTAAATACCCAACATTATCACTACTTATAATATTCCCTAAAGTCGGTTGATTATTCTGAACAAGAATTTTCATCAACGTACTCTTACCAACTCCATTTCTCCCTACTAGACCAACAATTTCACCCTTATTAAGTGCGAAATTTATATCTTTGAGAATGATTGAATGACCATAATGCTTACTTACATTTATAACTTCCATTTTTTATTCCTCCATTAATATTCTCGGTTTTCTCTTTGATTCTCATTAATTTTAAAAAGTTGCGCCTCTTTTTAACAACATTATACCATATATCTAACTTAATGCAATATATAAATGTCATTTTGTAAAATTTTATTAACAAAAAACTCTCTACCATAAAAAATAGAGAGTGTTAAGTTTAAATATAGGATTTCAAAATATCGACGACATCACTTCTTTTCTTAACCTTATAGACCTTGCTTCCCAATTTCTCAGCTGCGATTGTATTGTCCTCAATATCGTCTAGAAAGACACAATTTGTAGAATTTAACTGGTATTTATCGAGAATCCTCTTCATACTTATGTCAAGAACCCCTCTTTGCCTTATACTTTCATATTCTCCTTACAAATCCTTTTGGTAATAATATCTTTGCCCAATGTAGGGATAGTCTTGTAACCTAAAGACTTCCTTGTAGCCATGCCTTTTATAAAAATCTGGAGCTTGAAACTGGTAGGTATTGACAAAAGCAAAACGACAGTTTCGATTCTTAGCTTCAGTTTCTGCTTGCTGCAATAGTTTTGAACCGATTCCTTGCCCTCGCAGTTCCTCTTTTACAAATAAATACTCGATTTCTAGCCAATTTCCAAAAGTCTCTGCTATCAAACCTGCAAGGAGATTGCCCTTTTCATCTTCGACATAAAGATTAAGTGGCTCACTTTCAGCCTCTTCTCTTTTTGAACGATTATAAGCACGAATCAGATTCCCTATTTCTTGCGCTTTCTGAGACTCCTTGTTTTCCAATCTAAAGTACATGTAAACCTCCTCGAAACGATTACAGCTTGATTATAGTCCTATTTCAATAGACTGTCAAACTAGAAAAACCCACCAACCTTAGTTGATGAGTTTCAAATCTATTTTCTAAATTTCCACTGGCTATAAATCCCGAAACCGATAATCCAAATAGCTGAACCGATTGCTCCGACAAATGTAGACTCTTGTAAAAAGAGGGTTACAAAGACAAAGGCAAAGAAGAGCATGGTTAAAGGATTTAGGAAACGATAATGGGGCATGAGATAACCATCTACCATAAAGTCTGGTGACTTGCGGTATTTAAGGTGAGCCAGCATAATCAAGATATAAATGGCGATATAGACACCTGATGATGATGCCGTAATCAAGGCAAAGGCATCGGAAACACCTGGCAATACGTTGATAAAGGCTGCTAGGGCAATCAAAATTGCTGAGGCGATGATGGCATTTTGTGGTACGTTGTGACGGGAAAGAGTATCTGCCTTGATAGCCTTTAAGAATGGATTGGGCGAATCATGGGCAATCTGATACAAATGACGACCTGTTGAATAAAGGGTTGAATTAAGAGCAGATGCTGCTGACGTCAAAACGACAAAGTTAATCAAGGCCGCTGCCCACTTGATACCTGCCAATTCAAATACTGTTACAAAAGGAGAATCAGCCGATGCAAGTTCACGCCACGGAATGATAGCCATGATGGCTAAGAGGGCACCACCGTAGAAAAAGGCGATTCGCAAAGGAATTTCCTTAACGGCTTTTGGCAAGACCTGACGTGGATTTTTGGTTTCAGAAGTTGTTACTCCAATAAACTCAATCATTAGATAAGCAAAGAAAACCATCTGAAAGGCCATGACAAAGTTCACTCCACCATTTGGGAAGAGGGAGAAATTATCGGCGATATTGGCCAAACTTGCTACTCCATGTGGTGTCTTAAAGCCTGTCAAGACCATAAAGACCCCTGTTGCAATCATGGCTAAAATAGCCACAATCTTGACCATAGCAAACCAAAACTCAACTTCTCCAAAGAGCTTCACCGCAATCAGATTGACCAAGGCTAGAATGGTCAAAAATCCAATCTCAATCATCCAACTTGGCCAAGTTGGGAACCAAAATTGCACATAATGTGCGATAGCAGTGATTTCCGCCATACCGATAAAAACAACGGATAGCCAATAGGACCAAACTGAGAAATAACCCCAGCCCTTACCTAAATGGCGCGTGATAAAGTTGATAAAGGTATGTTGCTCAGGATCTTGGTAGAGCATTTCCCCAACCGCACGCATCATGAGGAACATAAAGGCCCCTGTAATCATATAAATCAGCACAATGGAAGGACCTGTTAGGCTAATAGAGCGACCTGCTCCCAAAAAGAGTCCTGTTCCAATTGTTCCCGCAATGGCCATAACCTGCACGTGACGATTGGTCAGACCACGCTCCATCTTATTTTTTTTCTTCTTTGAACTCATATCGTCTCCAATTCAATTTAAAATGGAAAAAGGAGTGAGTGAAGCGCACAGCCTCCCCACTCCTTTTTTTGTTTTTAGGCTGTTTTTTCAACCTTTAAGATTTTTACATCATAGCTACCAACAGGTGTTTCAATGGTTGCTGTATCACCTGTTTTCTTACCAATCAAGGCTTGTCCAATTGGGCTTTCATTTGAAACCTTACCTGCAAAGGCATCCGCACCTGCTGAACCTACGATAATATAAACTTCTTCTTCGTCCTCACCAATTTCTTGGATAGTAACTGTTTTCCCAATCGCTACTTCGTCTTGGGCAACTGAGTCACTATTGACGATTTCAGCATAACGGATTTTTGTTTCCAAGCTAGAGATTTGTCCTTCAACAAAGGCTTGTTCATCCTTAGCTGCTTCGTATTCACTGTTTTCTGAAAGGTCACCGTATGAACGAGCAATCTTAATACGTTCTACCACTTCTGGTCGGCGGACCAATTTCAATTCTTCTAATTCTTTTTCAAGTTTTTCCTTTTCCGCAAGGGTCATAGGATATGTTTTTTCTGCCATTTTTCTCAACTTTCTTCTGATGATATTTTCTAAAGAAAATTATGTGAAGTATCACATAATTTTAGTTTGTTTGGTTTAATTTGCTGTTGACATGTTCGGCAACATTCCGATCATGTTCTTCTTTATTGCTAGCATAGTAGACCTTACCATCTGTCACGTCTGCAACAAAGTAAAGGTTATCACTCTTAGTCTGATTGATACTTGACTCGATAGCATCCAAGCTTGGACTATCTACCGGACCAGGCATGAGGCCTAGATTTGTATAAACATTGTATGGTGAATTAATCGATGTATCAATTCCAGCATCGTCGGCAAGACTAATCTTCTGACCAAGTTTTCCTTGGGCATACAAGATGGCAATATTGCTTTGAAGTGGCATACCAAGATTCAAGCGATTGTAGAATACACCTGCAATCAACTTACGGTCTTCCGTCTTAGCACCTTCTTTTTCGACCAGTGAAGCAATGGTCAGCAATTCATTGACCGTCAAATTCTTAGACTTAATCGTACTGTAATGAGGTGCTAAAGTCTTGTCCATAGCTGCCAACATCTCATCAATCAAGCTTTCAACAGTTGTGCTTTCCTTGATAGAGTAAGTAGCTGGGAAGAGGAAACCTTCTAAACGATAACGAACGCCACTTTCCTTTGTAGGTAAGCTTTCAAGTAGACTAGGATATTTGGCAACTTCTTGACTAATAAAGTTGTCATCTTGCACTTTAGCTAAGAAAGCTTCCGCTGTCAAAGGCTCTTTGAAGTCACCTTGCAATTGACCTACCGCTTGTGCAATTTGATCAATCGTATAACCTTCTGGAATTGTTAAATTCGCAAGCGCAGGTTCTTGAGCTTCAGCTGTTCCACCTTTTTGCAATTCATGGATGATATCTTCTGTACTCATACTCTTTTGCAAATTGTAATAGCCAGACTTCAAATCTGAATAATTTTTATATTTTGCATAAAAAGCAAAAATCACTCCGTGTTTAATCAAACCAGACTTTTCAAGAGTTGAACCAATTGTTTGAACATTAGCTCCTTCTGGGATTTGCACTGTCACATATTGTTTAGATGAAGCATCCACAGGCTGTAAAGATGACTGAACATACTGATAACCGAAGTAAGCACCTGCTGAAATCAAGCCTAGGAAAATGAGTAGAGAAATGAAGAAGGCCTTAAATCCTGATTTTTTCTTCTTGGTTGACTTAACCGTCTCACGACGGCTACGACGTGGAGTTGCAGACATTTCTTCTACAGCTTTCTTTTCCTCTACTGGTTTTGAAGTAGGAACTTCTCTTTTTACCTCTCTCTGAGCTTCTGTCTTATAAGAAACAGCTACCCTCGTTGGGATTTCATTAAATTCCTTTTCTACTTTTCTAGGACTAACAGGTCCTGGAGTTGGTCTTGATACTCCCTCCGCTGATGGAGTAGAAGGTCCTTCTTGACTCGGATGACTAGGAGCAAGTGGAGCTTGTCTTACAGCCTCTTCTGCAGGAGAAGAAGGCACATCTTGACTTGGATGACTTGGATGACTTGGAACACCAGGAGTTTCTCTTTTAATCTCATCTGATGGAGAAGCTGGTACATCTTGACTTGGGTGAGTAGGCACGGTAGGAGCTTTTCTCATAATCTCCTCTACAGCTGATAGAGAATCTTCCATTATCTCTTCTATCGACTGGTCATTTTTAGAAGAAAATTGGGGTTTTATTGAAGCTAAATCAACTTCCTCCTGATCTTCTTCATGTTTTTTAACTCGTTCTAAATCTCGTAAAATCTGCTCTTTAAAGCTTAATTTTTCTTCTTCTCTTGACTTTTCACTCAAAAGTTTTTCCTCCTCGTTGACAATCCATAATATTATATCTTAAAAGTCTAGGAAAAGCAACCTATGATGCCTTGTCTTGCCTATTTTTTAGCTTCCCATACCATATCATACCAAGTTTCCCCTGCAAAGGTTGACTGGGACAAGCCTTCGTTGACAAATCCGTGTTTTTCATAGTAGGCGATGAGATAGTCATGACAGGTTAGGTTAATGCCTTCTCTCTCATCTTCAAGAGCAACTTCTTTCAAGGCTGTTAGCAATTTCTGACCCAGTCCAAGACCCTGTGCTTCCTTGGCAATAGAGAGACAGGTCACAGAGATATAGCCACCAGTCTCATGACTATAGTCTTTTATGTCTTCTGTAAAAGACTGGTCTTGTAGATAGCGGTGAGGGACAACTGGCCCTTCGATATAACCAATAATCTTACCTTCTTTTTCCGCAACCAGAAAAGAGGTCTGAATTTCTCGCAAATGCACCTCAAAGACAGATCGAGGAATAGCTTCTTCTACCGAGAAATTCTCTAGTTCAATCTCGACAATCCGATCCAAATCTTCTAATTTTGCTTGTCTGATTTTCATTGTACCTCCAGATAAAAGGGATTAAACCAAATCATACTATAGCCCTGGCTAGTTACATAAAGGGAGGTTTCTTCATCAATAAAACCGTTCATTTCAAAATAGGAAAGCAGCTCATCAGGACTCTCCAAACGAATCCCCTTGTACTCCAGCTCAACTGCCACCTCTTTCAAAGCTGCAAGAAGAAGTGTTCCCAACCCCTGTCTCTGATGGTCAGACTCAATGACTAAAGAAAGTACTTTTAGACATTGCGGATTGTCTGACTGAGGACTTGATAGAATATAGCCTAACAGTTGATTTTCATCCCTAGCTAGAAGAAAGGTATCCGCACACTTACGGATACTTTCTTCTAAGATATGGGAAGGTTGCTGCTTTTCAGCTGGAAAAGACGAGGTCTGAATCGCCTCTATCTCAGCCAAATCAGACTTATTTGCCTGAATGATCTTAATTGGAATTTCCATGGGAACATCCTACTGAACATTGCTTGTCAAGTTAGACAAGAGACGCTCAAATGAGTATTCATAGGTTTGGATGTCTCCTGCTCCCATAAAGACATAGACAGCATTGTCATGGTCAAGGAGTGGAGAAACATTTTCAACAGTAATGACTTGGTGTTTTTTGTTGATTTTTTGGGCTAGGTCTTCAACCTTAACATCTCCATGGTCCACCTCACGAGCAGATCCATAAATTTGTGCTAGGTAAACAGCATCCGCTTGGTTCAAAGCATGAGCAAATTCGTCCAACAAGGCAATGGTTCTTGTAAAGGTATGCGGTTGGAAGACTGCTACAATTTCCTTGCTTGGATATTTTTGACGAGCCGCATCCAAGGTCGCAATGATTTCTGTTGGATGGTGGGCAAAGTCATCGATAATAACTGTGTCATTGACAATTTTCTCAGTGAAACGACGCTTAACACCGGCAAATGTTTTCAAGTGCTCACGCACCAAGTTCAAATCAAATCCTGCTGTGTAAAGAAGACCAATAACGGCTGTCGCATTCATGATATTGTGACGACCAAAGGTTGGGATGTGGAATTGACCCAATTCTTGTCCACGGAAGTGAACGGTGAAGGTTGAACCAGTTGTTGAACGAAGAAGCTCACTAGCTACAAAGTCATTACCTTCTGCTTCAAAACCATAATAATAAATTGGTGCATCAGACGTAATTTTACGCAATTCTGCATCTTCACCGTAGACAAAAAGACCCTTGGTAATTTGTTTGGCATAGTCGTTAAAGGCATTGAAAACATCCTCGAGACTTGTGAAATAGTCTGGATGGTCAAAATCAATGTTGGTAATAATAGAGTATTCTGGGTGATAAGGCATGAAATGGCGCTCATATTCGTCAGATTCAAAGACAAAATATTTGGCATTGGCCGAACCACGACCGGTCCCATCTCCAATCAAGAAGCTAGTATCCGTGATGTGAGACAAGACATGAGACAACATACCTGTCGTTGAAGTTTTTCCATGTGCTCCTGCTACACCCATGCTAACAAAGTCACGCATAAAGCTACCTAGAAACTCATGGTAACGTTTGTAGCTGATACCATTTTGGTCCGCATAGGCAATTTCGACGTTGTTATCTGGACGGAAGGCATTTCCAGCAATAATTTCCATATCACCGTCTAGATTCTTTTCATCAAAAGGAAGAATAGTAATTCCTGCCTGCTCAAGACCCCGTTGGGTAAAGTAGTATTTTTCAACATCTGATCCCTGAACCTTGTGCCCCATTTGGTGCAACATCAAGGCCAAGGCACTCATCCCTGATCCCTTAATTCCGATAAAATGATATGTCTTTGGCATGTTTTCTCCCCTATTCTGTAATTCTGGTCAGATTTAACTCTTGGGCAACCCGACGTTCTTGTTCTGTTTGTTTACTTTTTTTATTGTAGATTTGGCTCTTCTTTAGAAAATCATAGTTGTTTTTCTTTGGAGCAGGTGCTGACACTTCTTCATTCTTGGTAGGGATAGAATGAACTTCTTCCGCCAAGATATAATGAGACTGGGTCAATTTTTGGCTATATCTGACAAATTCACCAGGATTTTCCTTTTGGAAAGGAGCTGTCGGTTGGTTGCCCTGTCTAAGAAGGCCAGATTGAGAATGACGTCTCGCACGGCTGAAATCCTGAGTTAAATAGTTGGCAGAGCGTTTCTTTTTCAAGTCTGCACGCGCTTCTTCACGCGCCACCTCTGCATAGCTCTTTCCTTCTTTTTTTATCCCTAAAGGAGCTTTTTTAGGTTTCTCGACTTGCTTTTCAATCGGTTTGACTGGCGCCTCTTCAGTAATAGGAGTCCATTCTAAATAATTTTTATCCCGATACTCACCCTTGATATTACTGATCAGATCAGACTCATCATACAAGTTCATGACTGGCATTTCAGTCAGCATGACCTCGTCATCTGACACCAATGGAAATCGTTCTTGTTTCATTTTCTATTTCCTTTCAACACTTCATTATAGCGTATTGTCTTGATTTTTCAAGTGCTGGCTTCAGAAATTCCCAAAATTTCTCTAATTTCTGCTAGGGTGAGACTGCCACGTGACTCTGTGCCGTCCAATACTTGTGACACCAGATGTTTCTTCTGTTCTTGGAGTTCCTGAATTTTTTCTTCAATGGTTCCCTTGGTTACCAAGCGATAGACCTCAACTGTTTCTTCCTGACCCATCCGATGGGCACGGCCAATGGCTTGCGCCTCCACCGCAGGATTCCACCAAAGGTCAACCAAGATAACCGTATCAGCACCTGTTAGGTTCAGACCAACCCCACCAGCCTTAAGAGAAATCAGAAAGGCATCTCTTTCTCCTTGGTTAAAGGCCTTGGTCATGTCTTGTCTTTCCTTGGCTGGGGTTGAACCCGTAATTTTAAAAGATGTCAAGCCCAAGTCTGGCAGTTCTTGTTCTATTTTCTCCAACATTCCCTTGAACTGAGAGAAAATCAAGACACGGTGTCCACCGTCTGCCACCTGTACCAGCAGGTCTCGGAGACTATCCAGTTTGCCACTGGCACCCTGATAATCTTCCATAAAGAGGGCAGGGGTATCACAGATTTGGCGCAAGCGCATCAGACCAGATAAAATTTCCACTCGGCTTCGTTGGAATTCCTGGTCTGAAACTTGAGCCAGACGGTCTCGCATCTGTTGCAACTGGGCTAGGTAGATAGCCTTTTGCTGGTCTTCCAGTTCATTCTTATAAACTACTTCGATTAAGTCTGGTAATTCAGTCAGCACTTCTTCTTTCTTGCGCCTCATAACGAAAGGTTTGATAAACTGAGCCACTCGCTCAGCTGGCAATTTCATAAATTCTTTCTTGCTTGGCAAAAGTCCTGGCATGACGATTTGAAAAATAGACCACAACTCACCCAGATGATTTTCAATAGGAGTTCCTGACAAGGCAAAAACTGACGGCACCACAAATTGTCTCAAGGTCTGAGCAATCTTGGTCTGGGCATTTTTCATGACCTGAGCTTCATCTAAGAAAAGGAAGTCAAAGGCCATCCCCTGATAAAGCTCACTGTCCTGACGGAAGGTAGCATAACTAGTCACATAGATTTGATGGCTTCCAGCAAGAATCTCTTCACGACTAGCTTTCAAACCATGAACAACAGCCATATCCAACTGTGGGGCAAATTTCTGAAACTCATCTGCCCAGTTGTAAATCAAACCTGACGGCGCTAAAATCAAAACCCGACTTTCTTTTGTCACTTGACTGGTCAAAAAAGCAATAGTCTGCAGGGTTTTACCAAGTCCCATATCATCAGCCAAAATTCCACCAAAACCATAGTGATGGAGCATTTGCAGCCAGCCGATTCCCTTTTCCTGATAATCTCGCAAATCAGCCTGAACCTGAGTTGCTTGTCGAGGAAAGTCCTCTGGATGCGTCAAATCTTGAGCCAGATTCTGGAATTCTTGTGAAAAAGAAACACGGTCACGCCCTTCAAAGAGATGAGCTAAACTGTAGGCCAAGGATTTCCGAGCCTGCAAGGAGCCATCTTTTAATTCGAATTGTCCTAGTTCCTGTAAATTTTGGCGAATTTTCTTGGTTTCTTCATCAAAAAAGTAGACTTGATTAGACGAATCAATGTAAAAATCCTTGTTGGCAACCAAGGCCTGCATGGCTTGGTCGATTTCCTCTTGAGCAATATCTTGAAAATCAAATTGGATTTCCAAGAGGCCTCCCTTGGAAGCAATCTGCACTTGAGGGCTTGCTAGGTTATAGAGTTCTTCTAACTTGTCTGATAAATCAACATTCCCGAGTTTTTCAAAGACTGGAATGATTTCGTGGAAGAAATGATAAACAGACTCTGCTTTTAGGGCCTGACGCCAAGATTGAAAATCGGCTTCAAAGCCCGCAGTCAAACAGACTTGGAAAATTCTTTCTTCTAAGTCCGCATCACTCGAAAATGGTAATTCTTCTAGCTCTTGTCGGCTTGATACCTGCCTATCCCCATAATCAAACTGAATTTCTAAACGAATCCGATTATCCTCTTCCCTATCAAAATAAAAAGAGGGTTCAAAAGTTTTAATTTGTAGACGTTCTGGAGCTGAAACGCTGCCCATCTGGCCAAAGAGCGCTAGACAAGAAGCCAACTTATCTCGGTCACTGCTATCAAATTGCAGGTATTTCTTGCCATGCTGATCCAAAGGCAGCGCTTTGATTTCCTTGAGAAGACGCATCTGCTGGTCTGTTAGAAAATAAACCTGTCCTTTATGGAAAAGCACAGCTCCCTGATAAAAGACATTGACCCTAGGACTCTCACTGATTTCCATTTCAAAATAATCCGAGTATTCTGTTACTGTAAAGGCAAATAGATTGGCATCAGCATGCATATCCTGAAAAAGCAGAGTCTGGTAGCTATCCACTTGATGGTCAAATTGAAAATGGGGCAAGGTCATCAATAAATTCACACCCTGCTCAAAAAAAGTCAGAGGGAAAAAGAGGTGCCGACCTTGATTTTGGAAAAAGAGGTCTGGAGCCTGTCCTTCCTCCATCAGTCCTCGTAAGAAATTCAGAAGTTCTTGACTGGCCTCATCAAAGGCTTCCCAAGAAAGAGACTCCTCATAAATCTTGCCAATCATATAAGGTTTTCTCTTCTCGACGACTTTTAAAAAGAGTGGAATATCTCGAATGACATAGTATTTTTGGCTATTGATTTGGCCAATTCTCAGGGTCCACAAGATATGATTGGTTCCTGCTTCCACCTGACCGACAGCCGACAACTCATAGGAGCGGTCTGATTTTGGAGACAAGATTCGATCCAAAAACTTGCCACCCAAGGTCACCTTGGTTTCAACGGCCTCTTTTTCTTCATGACCTTCTTCTAGACTCTGCAAGATTTCCTGACCACGCTCATCATTTTTTAGAAAATGCTCCAACGCTGCCAAATGCACACAGTAGCCCCTCTTTTGGAAAAAATCGCAAGCACAAAAAACCAAATCATCCTCTAAACTATAGCGCAGTTCTTCTTCTGCAACGCGAGCGTAGAGCCGATTATTCTTTTCCTTGATGATGTCAACCTTACCAGTTTCATAAAGGGCAACGCCTTCGATACGGACTTTCCCCGGAATCAATTTAGCCATATTTTTACCTTTACCTTATCTTTTTATTATACCATATTTTCCCCTATGAAAATAGCCTTCTAGGATGACTTTTCTCCTAGAAGGCTGGATTTTTAACGTTTGGCAAAAGTCGTCACAATCCGCTGACAAACTTCTTGCAGCAGAGATTTAGGCATGGCTACATTGAGACGGGCATGGAGACTTCCTTCCTCCCCAAAATCCAAACCACGGTTGAGGATAACCTTAGCTTCATTTCTCAACAGCTCTTGTAATTTTTCATCAGTCAGGTCATAGGCTGAAAAATCAAGCCAAATCAAGTAGGTTCCTTGCGGTTTCATGACCTTGATTTTAGTCTCTCTTCCAAATAGTTCCACCACATAATTAATATGGTCTTCAAAGACTTGCTTGAGTTCCTCTAGCCAATCCTTCCCGTATCGATAAGCAGCTTCTGTCGCCAAATAGCCCAAGCCTGAAATTTCATGCTGATTATTGGTCAACTGGCGTTTCTGGTAAGCCAGTCTCAACTTAGGATTTTCAATGACTGCATAGGAATTTTTTGTCCCAGCAATATTAAAGGTTTTAGTGGCACTGGTCAAGACGATAGCAAATTCTTTAAAGTCAGGGTTGACAGTATTGAAGGAATGATGCTTGTGACCAAAGAGGGCCAAATCTTGGTGAATCTCATCTGAAACCAAGAAAACACCGTGTTTTTGACAGAGTTGGCCAATCTTGTCCAACACTTCCTTTTCCCAAACACGTCCACCAGGATTGTGAGGATTGCAGAGAATATAAAGTTTGACATCCTCTTCCACCAAATCCTTTTCAAGTCGGTCAAAGTCAATCTCAAACAGACCATCCTTTTCCACCAAAGAATTGGTAATCAATCTACGGTTGTTTAACTTGACACTGCGAGCAAAAGGTGGGTAGACAGGCGTGTTAATCAGAACCGCATCGCCTTCTTTTGTAAAGGCTTGAATAGCTGTTGAGATGGCTGGTACCACACCCTCGATAAAGACAAGAGCCTCTTTGTCAAAGTGGTAACCGTGTTGTGTGGCTTCCCACTTTTGAACTTCCTTAATTAACTCTTCACTGGCATAGGTATAGCCATAAACCAGTTGATCAGCGTAAGTTTGCACAGCTTGGCGGATTTCAGGCAAGACTACAAAGTCCATATCCGCTATCCAAGCTGGTAGGACTTCACTATCCGTTTCTGCTTCTTTCCATTTATAGGTATGGTGCCCTAAACGATTGGGCAGGCTTGTAAAATCATATTTTCCCATCTTTGTCTTATCCTTCCAAGGCTTGACGCAAATCTGCAATCAAATCTCTAGCATCCTCAATCCCAATAGACAAACGCAAGAGGTCATCTGTCAATCCATAAGAATGGCGTACTTCTGCTGGAATATCAGCATGAGTTTGCGTCGTTGGATAAGTAATGAGACTTTCTACCCCACCCAAACTTTCCGCAAAAGAGAAGACCTTGAGGCTGTTTAAAATGTGAGGAATGCGTGTTTCATCCGCTACTTTAAAGGAAATCATGCCTCCACGACCAGTGTAGAGAACTTCCTTAACTGCTGGAGAATCCTTCAAAAAGGCAACCACTTCTTGGGCGTTAGCTGTTGAGCGCTCCATACGAAGAGACAAGGTCTTGAGACCACGAATCAATTGATAACTGTCAAATGGAGACAAGACTGCCCCTGTCGTATTGAGATTGTAGAAAAGCTTTTCGTATAGTTCTAAACTATTGGTCACAACCACTCCAGCCAAGACATCATTGTGCCCTGCTAGATACTTGGTTGCTGAATGAAGAACGATATCTGCTCCATCTTCAATCGGACGTTGGTAGATAGGGCTGTAGAAGGTATTGTCCACCACCACTTTTGCACCCTTAGCATGAGCCAAATTTGCTAGTTTTTCGATATCAAATTCCAGCATCAAGGGGTTGGTTGGGGTTTCGATATAGAGAACATCCACATCCTTCTCTAACTCGGCAATCAATTCTTCTTCTGTATTGGCATATGTAAAATGGAAACGACCTTCCTGCTCCACTTGGTTGAACCAGCGGAAAGAACCACCGTAAAGGTCACGGACAGCCAAGACCTTACTTCCTACTGGGAAGACACTAAAGGCCAGTACAATAGCTGACATCCCTGAGCTAGTCGCTAGGGCATAGTCTGCGGACTCAATAGCCGCCAAGACTTCTTCCGCCTTACTGCGAGTTGGGTTTTTGGTGCGCGTATAGTCAAATCCAGTAGATTTACCAAACTCTGGATGCTGATAGGTCGTTGAAAAATGAAGCGGTGTCACCAAAGCTCCTGTCGCTTCATCTGACTTAATACCCGCCTGGGCCAAAATTGTGTTGATGTGTAATTCCTTGCTCATACAATACCTCCAAATCTATAGTAACTATTGTACCACTTATTTTCATCAACTCATTTTCTTCTTTTCAAGAGCTAGTTATAGTTTCAAACTATATGTTTAGCTAGTAAAGCTAAAAAGAATCCAGAAAACCTTCCAGATTCTTTTGTGAAAATGATTGCTAGGGCTTACTTATACTGAAAGAAATCCTGTTGGGCTAAATAGTCATAATGATCTTTGTTAAATTGATATTGGCCCACATGCTGACTAATCTGACCGACATCCACGGAAAAAATGTAGACTTCATTTTGATAATACCAATTAAGTCTAACTGTATTCAAGACTGGCTTATAAGTAAAATCTTGAACTTGATTCCAAGGCATCTCTACGACTTGATTAGAATGATTTTCTGTTACATCACTGATGTCCATCAAGTAAATCCCCTTAGGTGTGAATGCTATAAGCTTAGGCTTCACACTTGACTGAACATAGTAGGAACCACCTATAATGAAAAAATCAATAAAGGATTTCAGCCATGTCTTTTTCTTGAAAGCCATCAGAAAATTCCTTTGTCCCTCGATATGACAAGTTGAAAGAAATGATTCAATCTGTTTTTCTGTTGCAAACTCCATAATAGCGCCCATGATGTTACCTCCATAACGATTAGTAAATAGGCAGATAAGAACTCTTCACATAAAAGAAGAACTTATCACTAGTTGCATTTTATCTTACTTTTCCAGCAGATGGCATCCCTCCTATAAAATCATCCTAGCAAGTGCATACTTTAGTTAACACTGGAGGAGGATTTAAAAAATAGCTTCTTACAACTTTTATTATATTCATTATATCATAGTTCCGATAAACAAATAAGAAAATGTAAGCATTTTCTTCCAAATTTGCCATCATTCTATTAAAAAACGACAGCTTCTTTCGAAACCATCGTTTTTTCTTGAAAAATTCTTATTTGACATGTTTTGCCAATTCTTCTTGGGCTTTTTTATTGGATTCTTCTTTTTCTTTCAGCCATTTTTCTTTGGCTTTTTCATATTCATCTTTTGTGACTGTTTTATCTTGTACTTTGAGGTATTTATATGATTCAACCCCTTTATTACCAGCCAATGAATATGGTGTTGAGAAAGGAACAATTTTTCTCAATGTTGGTGTTCCGCCTAGTGAAACATTTGGAATTGCTAGAGAGCTATCTACCAACCAAGCTTGGGCATCCGCATATTTTTCATAACGTTTAGCCGGCTCTTGCTCCTTATTAGCTTCTTCCAACATTTGAGTGTAGACATCCAATCCAACAGCCTTGGCCTTGTCATTGGCTTCACCTGGCTCTATACCTAGATTTTGCATCAAACCACCAGAATTAACGTTAAAGACGTCAAGATAGGTTGATGGATCTTGATAGTCTGGACTCCAACCACCGTTGTAAAGATCATAATCCTTCTGAGCTGCAGTCTGAGCAAGATAACCTGAACTCTCATAGTCTTCTGTAGAAAGTTGGTGAACATCAATGACAACATTTTCTGCACCTAAGACAGATTCTATTGATTGCTTCATGGAATTGATTCCTTGAATTTCTGCCTTATTGGTCAAATCTACAGTTTTATCTAAGTGGATAGGGAATTGGACTCCTTTGGCTTGGAGTTCTTTCTTAGCTTCAGCAAATTTAGCTTTAGCTTTTTCTGGATTGTAGTATGGATCTTGGGCATCCGCAAAGTTGATTCCTTGCCATTCCTTACCATAATTCACCATCTTAGAGGCCACTACTTCACCAAAGTCTTTTCCGTTGATACTTACGAAGTTTGGAGGAACGACTAGGTTACGCAAAATCTTAGTTGCACCATCCTCTCCTTGAGATTGAGCCCCGTATGCTGTACGGTCATAGGCAAAGTTAATGGCTTGACGGAAGTTTTTATTAAGAACCGCTTCCTGAGTCGATTTCTTTTCAGCATCACTTGTCTTAGAAGTAAATTTATATGATTTTCTATCTAGGTTAAAGTTTAAGAAATAAGAAGTAGCATCTTGCATGCTATAGATGATATTGTCCTTATTCTTTTCTTTAATCCCTTCAAAGCTCGAACTATTTGGATAAAGACGAGCGTAGCTATAAGCACCTTCTACAAAGTTACGAGCCAGTGCATCTTGGTCACTACCATCATAATAGGCCAATTTCACATCATCTACAAAGACATTTTTAACATCCCAGTAGTTAGGATTTTTCTTAAATTCAATAACAGATTTTGAGACAAAGGATTTCATCAAGAAAGGTCCATTGTACAAAATGCTAGATGGATCTACCTTCCCAAAATCATCCCCTTTTGATTTCAAGAAATCAGCGTTGACTGGGAAGAGAATGGTTGAAGTTGTTTTTGAGTTCCAGTAAGGTTCTGGTCGTGTCAAGGTATATTGAACGGTTTGGTCATCAAGAGCCTTAACTCCGACAGTTGAAAAGTCGCTTGTTTTACCAGTGATATAGTCATCTAAACCAGCAACAGATTCTTGCACTAAGTACAAGGCTTCTGATTTTTTATCAGCCGCATATTTCAAACCAGTTACAAAATCTTGGGCAGTTACAGGAGCATATTCTTCTCCATCTGCAGTATACCATTTAGCATCTTTACGCAGTTTGTAGGTATAGGTCAAACCGTCCTTAGAAACACTCCAATCCTCTGCCAAAGATGGAATATAGTTTCCATACTGGTCATTTTCCATGAGCCCATCTACCAAATTAACCACGATATCATTGGTCGTTGCACGGTTTTCTGCTAGATAATTCAAACTAGACGGATCACTGGTATAAACATAGTTATATGTTTTTGACCCTGTGCTAGAACTTCCACACGCGCTTAATAAAATACCTGCACTTAACACGACACCTGCAAGTGCTGCATACTTGGCTTTAGACTTTTTCATCTCCAGAACCTCCTGATTTAAATATTTGTTTTATTATACAAACTAACTACTTTTTAGTCAAGTGTTTTTTGACATAAAATTCAATTACTTTCGTTATTTATTCTCTGTTTTACATTTCATATTCAATTCTAACAATAAAAAATGAATAAGAGAGTGTTTTGATTTTTAAAAAACTCAACTTATTCATTTTATTTATAAATTATTTTTTAAGAAATTTTTAATTTTGCTCGCAGGCGATCTGCTTGGGCTTTTCCAATCACCTTATCCAACAAACGGGTACGGAGACTCATGACCCCGTATACTCCTCCACCCATGGCACCGACAAGAGCTACATAAAGGAAGCTCCACAAACGTCCACTTGGTTGGAATACAAATCCTAAAATCCACTGCAAAGTCCCAACTACTAGAAACATGAAAAGAGTTAACAAACTGATTAAAATGGTTCGCTTCAAAATCACCTTACGCTTAACACCAGTTACTTGACAAATGTCCCGATACATCAAAACATTAGGAATAATGAGACCGATTGTAGTGGAAATCAAGGGTCCGTAACTGTGAAAGAGAGCGATTGTTGGAAGTTGCAATATTAGCTTGGCAATGGAACCATAGATAAAATAGAGAACTGCCTTGCGATTTCGAAACATGGCCTGAAGCATTGGAGACAAGACCATGTACAAGCCTAAAATAGTAGACTGTAAAACTGCGAAGACAAACAAACCCATGGCCAAACTATCTGGCTTGCCATAGAAGACAGTATAGAGAGGTTCTCCTACCATGACCACTCCAACCGTTGCTGGTAGCAAGAATAAGAAAAGCATAGTGATGCTGTCCTGAACGAGACGAGAAGCTGCTTTCAAATCCCCCTTGACATAGTTTTCAGTCAAAAGTGGCAAACCGACACCCCCAATTGAAACCCCTACAGAAATCAAGATCATCGTGATTTTATTTGGGTTGGCTGAGAAATAAGAAAACATGACAATTAAGTCTTCATTACTATAGTTGGTAAACCACTTCATGCTATTGATAAAGGTATTTTGGTCCAAGATTTGGAAAAGCTGGATGGCAGACCCTGTCAAGATAAAAGGAATAGCTTCCTTAATGGTATCGACCAAGAGACGATTGCTGTTAATCTTATCCCTCGTTTCAAAGACTCTTTTGAGTAAACCTTCTTGAGCAAGGAAATAGACCAAAACTGCAAAACTGGCTACCATACCGACAAAGGCCGCAAAGGTCGATTGGGTAACGGCTGCTAGGTAATCTCCTGAACCGAGCTTCATAATGATAAAGGTTGCTAAGAGCATCCAGATAACACGAATGACCTGCTCAGCGATTTGGCTCATGGCATAAGGTTTGAGGTTATTCATCCCTTGGAAAAATCCTCGGATAACACTCATAGATGGGAAAATCAAGACTCCCCAAGCCAAGCTTTGCATGATCGGTATCAAGTCTTTGCCCACGCCAGATAAGTCTGCTAGCCAAGGAGCAAAGACATACAAGATTAAAGCAAAAACCAAACCTAGTCCTGTCATAAAACCTAAAAAGCTCCGAATCAGGGCAAAGCTATGCTCTTCTTCTCGCATGGTATTGTACTTGGCAACTTGCTTGGCCACCGCAACTGGAATCCCTGCTGTTGAAACCAGCAAAAACCAGGCATAGATATTGTAGCCCATGGTAAAAAGACCATTGGCCGTAGCTGCATAAGATCCCATCCAGATATACCAAGGGATAATATAAATAGCCCCGAGTAGGCGACTGATAAAATTACTAGCCGTTAGCCAAGCAGTCCCCCGTAACATCTGGGCCTGCTGGTGATTGTTTTCGTGCGACATAGATTCCTCATTCAATTTTGATAACTAGGAAAAAGTTCCTTATCTTCCATTATAAACTTTTCCTTGTTACTTGTAAATTTACGACTTTCGGTTTACAATAGAAAGTATGATTAAGATTGAAACCGTATTAGATATTTTAAAGAAAGATGGTCTCTTCCGTGAGATTATCGACCAAGGACATTATCACTACAACTACAGCCATGTCGTATTTGACACCATCTGCTATGACAGCCGCAAGGCCAAAGAAAAGAGCCTCTTTTTCGTCAAGGGTGCTGCCTTTAAGAAAGAATTTCTGCTTTCAGCCATCTCTCAAGGCCTCGGTTGGTATGTTGCTGAAAAAGACTATGAGGTTGGTATTCCTACTATTATCGTCAGTGATATCAAGAAAGCCATGAGTTTGATTGCCATGGAGTTTTATGGCAATCCACAGAAAAAACTTAAACTCCTTGCCTTTACTGGTACTAAGGGTAAGACAACAGCAGCCTATTTCGCCTATAACATCTTATCTCAAGGGCATCGCCCTGCAATGTTGTCGACCATGAACACAACTCTAGATGGCAAAACTTTCTTTAAATCAGCGTTGACAACCCCTGAGAGTATTGACCTCTTTGATATGATGCATCAAGCTGTGCAAAATGACCGTACCCACCTCATCATGGAAGTCTCCAGTCAAGCCTATCTGGTTAAACGTGTCTATGGCCTAACCTTTGATGTGGGAGTTTTCCTCAATATCAGCCCCGACCATATCGGCCCTATTGAACACCCTAGCTTTGAAGACTACTTCTACCACAAACGTCTCTTGATGGAAAATAGCCGAGCAGTCATCATTAACAGTGACATGGACCACTTTTCTGTCTTGAAAGAACAAGTGGAAAATCAAGACCATGATTTCTATGGTAGCCAATCTGATAACCAAATCGAGAATTCCAAAGCCTTTAGCTTCTCAGCTACAGGTAAACTCGCTGGAGATTATGATATCCAACTGATTGGCCACTTCAACCAAGAAAATGCAGTTGCTGCTGGACTTGCCTGCCTCCGTCTCGGAGCTAGTCTTGAGGACATCAAAAAAGGAATCGCTACAACCCGAGTTCCTGGTCGTATGGAAGTCCTCACTCAGAAAAATGGAGCTAAGGTCTTCATCGACTACGCCCACAATGGTGATAGTCTGAAAAAACTCATCAATGTGGTTGAAACTCATCAAACTGGAAAAATTGCTCTGGTTCTGGGTTCGACAGGAAATAAGGGAGAAAGTCGTCGTAAAGACTTTGGCCTCCTCCTTAATCAACATCCTGAGATTCAAGTCTTTCTGACTGCTGATGACCCCAACTACGAAAACCCAATGGCCATTGCGGATGAAATTAGTAGCTATATCGATCATCCTGTTGAAAAAATTGCGGATCGCCAAGAAGCCATCAAGGCAGCTATGGCTATCACAAATCACGAATTAGATGCAGTTATTATCGCCGGTAAGGGTGCCGATTGCTACCAAATCGTCCAAGGCAAGAAAGAAGCCTATCCTGGAGATGCAGCCGTCGCAGAAAATTATTTATAAGATAGTAAAAAATCAAGGGAAATGGAACCCTTGATTTTTTCTATTTTTATTTAAAAGCGTTTTTCAAACCTTCAACGGCACCTTCTACAGCACCTTTAGCGTCTTCTACAACGTCTTTTGCCTTAGCAACTGTTTTTTCAACAGCTCCTTCAAGTTCTGTCTTGCTATCCCCAGTAACTTTACCAAATCCTTCTTTGATAGCGCCTGTTGCTTGTTCCAATTTGTTTTCAAGTGACATATGATTGTCTCCTTTAGTTTATTCCGATATGTGTTACCGGTTACATATAGTTTATACCGAATACTAAGGAAAGTCAAACAATGTGCTCAGAAACAAGAAATCACGCCAAGTAGAAAGTTAATCTGTCCTTATCAAAATCGATAGCCAACTCATACTTTCCATCTTCATTTTGAACAATATAACCTAGTACAACTAAACTGTCCACAAAGATATCACGGCGTTTCTGCATAAGCTGGTCTTTTTTGAGAAATTTCAACAAAAAAGTCGTCATATATTTGAGAGCATACTCAGGATTAACATCACCCAAAATGTCATAAAGTTCCTGCTGTTTTTCTGTCAAAGGATACTGATGTTTGACCTTGTAGAAATAATTAGACAATGTCATTTTTGTTCTCGCAAAGTCTGTCTTTTCAACTAAAATAGCTGCATTGGTTTGATTTCGTAATTCCGTCTCAAAAATCTGCTCTAACAAGGCTTGATAGGCCGGACTATCTTCGCTGACAAAAATCTCTTGATCCAGTTCGAGACTATCGAGTGATTCAAGCATAGGAAGATTAAGATAATAACGCTTATTTTCCCGTAGAATCAAGCCAGCCTTTATATACTCTTCCATGAGTTTATCAACTGCAACATCTGGAAATTGAGCCTTGATTTCCCGTAAAATCACATCCTCATGCTGGTCCAGATAGCGGATCAATTCTCCAAAAAAAGGCTGTCTCGTCAAACGAGATGGATTAAAAATCTGAATCATGAAGATTCCTTTCTTTACATTCTAACAGAGGCGATGCTGCCAACTGACTGGGATTGGTCCCAGCTTGGTTCAGAGGAACAGGCATGCCTAGTTCTCTGTAATATTCTCTCCAAAAATCACTAATGTCCTGCTTCCCATTCCCAAATTTCATAGGTATGGTTTCAAAAATCGGTAGGACTTCTGCCATGTACTGGGAACAGTAGAAACCATGTCCATCTGGATAGAAAGAAGCATTATAGGGAGCTCCAAGATGTTTGCAAGCTCTTTCTTTCACCGACTGGATATCCATTTCTGGGTAAACATAGAGGTCGTACAAGTGATTGAGTTCAAAGAAGTCTGCAGGTTCTTGACAGACCACACCAGCCTGTCCACTAGCGTGGTAAATCATCCCATCCAAACAAATGGCAACATGGTTATAGTTGCCTGTGGAAGCCTGGATGGCCTGTCCCATATCTGACTCATCTCTCACAAAAATCAAATCGCCATTTTCTAACATGCTTCACTCCTAGAAAAAAAGGAGCCGAAACTCCTTTCGATATAAGGCAAACTAGCCTATTCTAATTTGAATTAACACTCAAAATCTTAAGCATTGAAGCTTTCAGTCAATTGAGGTACCACTTGTTTCTTACGTGAGACGGCACCAGCAAGGAAGGCGTGGTTGTCTGCAAGTTTGAAGTTGAAGGCTGCTTCAACCTTGTCCATGTTAGCACCAAGTGCTAGGATTTCTGAGTTTGAGTTGACGATATCTGTAATCATCAAGACAAAGTCAGAGTAACCGTTTGCTGCGTTAGCAGCTTGCATTGCATCTTCAATTTCTGATTGACGTTCCAAAACTTCAGCGATGTCAACTGTGTTTACTTGGGCAACACGGACATTGTTTCCGTTCAATTCAAAAGTCTTAGCATCGATGTCAATCAATTCGTCAGCAGATTTGCTAGCCAAGTTGGTACCAGCTTTCAACATAGCCAAACCATACTCTTCCAAGTTGACACCAGCTAATTCAGCCAATTCAGGAGCAATAACCTTATCTGTTGGGTGTGTTGTTGGTGATTTCAAAAGAAGAGTATCTGAAATCAAACCTGAAAGCATCAAACCAGCAATCTCTTTAGGAACAGCTACACCATGTTCTTTGAACATACGATAAACGATTGAAGACGCTGATCCAACTGGCTCCAAACGCATGTAAAGTGGGCTTGCAGTTTCAAAGTTAGCCACACGGTGGTGGTCTACAACACCATAAACTTCTACTTCAGCGATATCTGATACAGATTGTTGGAATTCATTGTGGTCAGTCAGGATAACTTGCTCTGCTCCTTCTGCTTTAGCAGAAGTGATGACACGCGGTGCTTCCACACCAAAATAGTTCAAGACAAAGGCTGTTTCTTCATTTGGAGTTCCAAGGGCAACAGCTTCCGTATCCAAACCGTAAGCTTCTTTTGCAAGGTAGGCAAAGGCTACAGATGACCCGATGGCATCTGAGTCTGGATTTTGGTGACCAAATACTAGAATCTTAGACATGATAATACCTCATTTTGTTTATTCTCTTTATTGTAGCATTTTTTTCGCTTTTTGACAAAAGTAAGAGGAGTCAAAGGGCTCCTCACGATTCTTCAAAATAACTGATACTCTTCGAAAATCTCTTCAAACCACGTCAGCTTCGCCTTGCCGTACTCAAGTACTGACTACGGCTAGCTTCCTAGTCTGATCTTTAATTTTCATTGAGTATGAGTAAATTTCTATCTTGATTTTCAGATAAAAATTGCTCCTTCTGTGGTCGCTTCTTACGCTTGAGAAGGGCTTCTGCCGACATGGCTTCTTCCTTACTGGCAAAACCTTGAGCATAGATAAGTTTGACTGGCAAGCGTGCTCGTGTGTATTTGGCTCCCTTCCCACTATTGTGGACAGCGAGGCGTCTACTTACATCAGTCGTATAGCCTGTATAGTAGGATCCGTCACGACACTCCAGCACGTACATATAAGCCTTATGTTCCATAATAAATCTCTTCGAGTTCCGGCGTATAAGAGCCATCATCATTGTGTACAATGAGAGGTGGCAATACCTTAAAGCCACTTGTCGAGCCATCCTTGATAGCCTCAATCAAAAGCATATTGGCTTCCTTTTCCTTTTTGGGATAAACAAACTGCAGGCGCTTAGGGGCTAGATTATGCCTTTGTAACGTATCCAATATATCTAAAAGCCGATCAGGACGATGAACCATGGCCAAACGCCCATTAGATTTGAGAATACTATGGGCACTACGACAGATTTCCTGCAAATTGGTAGTGATTTCGTGGCGCGCCAAGAGATAATGTTCACTCTCGTTCAGATTAGAATGAGGGTCCACCTTGAAATAGGGCGGATTACACAAAATCATATCCACCTTACTTCCCTGGATGTAAGCAGGCATATTTTTCAAATCATCACATATAACCTGCATCTGCTCTTCCAAACCATTCAAACGGACAGAGCGTTCAGCCATATCTGCCAAACGCTCCTGAATCTCAACAGCCAAAATCTGTGCCTGAGTACGAGTACTGGCAAAAAGCCCCACTGCTCCATTCCCAGCGCAGAAATCCACAATCAATCCCTTCTTAGGGAAACGTGGAAAACGTGACAAGAGAACACTATCCACCGAATAGCTAAAAACCTCTCTATTTTGAATGATTTTAATATCTGTCGAAAAGAGCTGGTTAATGCGCTCTCCTGATTTTAATAATTGTTCTTCTTCCATGGTCCTATTATAGCAAATTTATATTAACATTACAAAAGATAGAAATTTCTAACTAGTGCTTCTGATTCTTCAAATGTTGAAGGGCTTCCTTGGTCCAAATTGGCATCATTCGTTTAAGAGGCGCAAAGCCGTAGTTAAAACGGTCGCTTGAAAAGCGTCTCCGTCTCGGAAACTGGTGCTTTTCTTCCTCCAAAGTACGGATAGAAAGACTGGCTTTCCCTGTAAATTCATCTAAATCCACTACCTGAACCAGAACCTCTTCATCGACTTTCAAGGCTTCATGAATATTTTCAATAAATCCCGTCCGAATCTCTGAAATGTGAATCAGCCCCGTATCACCCGTCTCTAGCTCAACAAAGGCACCGTAGGGCTGAATCCCTGTAATACGACCCTTTAGCTTATCACCGATTTTCATCTTAGCCCTCGATTTCAATTGTTTCAATCACAACATCTTCAACTGGCTTGTCCATAGCTCCTGTCTCAACAGCAGCAATGGCATCCAAGATAGCGTAAGAAGCTTCATCAGCTAGCTGACCAAAAACAGTATGACGGCGGTCTAGGTGAGGAGTTCCTCCTTGGTTGGCATAGATTTCCGCAATCGGTTCTGGCCAACCACCACGAGCAATTTCTTTCTTAGAATAAGGCAGGTGTTGGTTTTGGACGATAAAGAACTGGCTGCCGTTGGTATTTGGACCAGCATTGGCCATGGAAAGAGCACCACGGATATTGTAAAGTTCTTCTGAGAATTCATCCTCAAATGATTCGCCGTAGATTGACTCGCCACCCATACCAGTTCCAGTTGGGTCTCCACCTTGAATCATAAAATCCTTGATAATACGGTGGAAAATGACCCCATCATAGTAACCATCTTTTGAAAGAGCTACAAAGTTAGCTACTGCTTTAGGAGCATGTTCAGGGAAGAGCTTGATACGCAAGTCTCCGTGATTGGTCTTAATAGTCGCGATAGGACCTTCTACTGTTTCAATGTCTACTTGTGGGAAATGCAATTCTTTTTCTACCATACCAAATCCTTCTAAGGCATCAAAAATGCCATCTTCTTCTAATGTTTTTGTAATATAATCTGCTTTTTCTTTGATGTTATCATGAGAAATTCCCATGGCAACGCTGATTCCAGCATAATCAAAGAGTTCCAAGTCATTCAGCCCATCTCCAAAAACCATGACGTTCTCTGGTTTCAAGCCAAGGTGTTCCACAACCTTTTCCACACCTGTCGCTTTGGAGCCTGAAATCGGCACGATATCAGACGAATGTTGATGCCAACGAACCATGCGAAGTTTATCTGAGAGACTATCAGGCAAGTGCAAGTCATCTCCTTTATCTTCAAAAGTCCACATCTGATAGATGTCTTCTTTCTCATGGAAATCGGGATCCACATCTAAGTCAGGGTAAATTGGATTGATAGCTTCACTGATCATATCGGTGCGAGTCGATAACCTGGCATCATGACTCCCAACCAAGCCATACTCAATTCCTTCTTGCTTAGCCCAAGAGATATACTCCTCAACATCTGACTTCTCAATCTGATGTTGGTAAATAACCTGACCTTTTTTATCTTCGATGTAGGCCCCATTTAAGGTTACAAAAAAGTCAGGATTGAGTTCACGAATCTCTGGCACAACACCAAAAATCCCTCGTCCAGAAGCAATACCTGTCAAAATTCCTTTCTCACGTAATTGCTTAAAAACAGTTGGGATTGAAGCTGGAATAAAACCTGTCTTTGAATTCCTCAATGTATCATCAATATCAAAAAAGACAATCTTGATCTTCTTTGCCTTGTATCTTAATTTGGCATCCATCTCACTACCTCTTTCAATCTAACTCTTTCCATTATACCATAAAGTAGAGAAATCCCACATCCCCAATAAAATCGTTATCTCTTATCCGAATTCCTTTACTAGATACAAAACCAAATCATCATTATTTTGGCTAGTTGCATTCATTTCCAAGGGTTGATTTCGATACCAGACACCTGTCCCATCTGGAATGTAGCCCCGTCTGATATACAATCTCTGAGCAGGGCCATAGCCTAAGTGCAAACCTACACCAAGAGTGACCTTATCCGATATGAGTTTGACTCGTTTTTCTGCTTCTTCTAGCAGTTGATTCCCAATCCTTTGATTTCGAAAAGGCTCAAACACATTAAAATCTGATAATTCTGGATAGACTTCTGCAAAAGGACCATGTTTAGCAGAGGGCAAAATGGTAACGTAGCCCGCTACAGCACCATCAAACTCTGCAACTAAGACTTCTCTATCCCCACTTTCCTGTTCCAGAAAATATCTAGCCAAAATTTCCTCTCTACCAGGCCAACCTTGATTCATAAATCCATGAGATAAGGATTCAATATCAGACTTAATCATATTTCTAATCGTACAATTCATCTTTGACTTACCAACCTTTACTCTTTCTATTACCATTATAGCACGCCAAGATCAGAAAAAAACTATCTCGTGAAAAAAAGACCCAACCGGGTCTGAAAAAGAGGTCCGCCCGGACCTCAACTCGCTCTCTCATTTCAAAACTTGTGAAAAAAAGACCCAACCGGGTCTTTTCTTTAATCTTCGTTTACGAAAGGCATCAAAGCCATTACGCGAGCGCGTTTGATAGCTGTTGTTACTTTACGTTGATTTTTAGCTGAAGTTCCTGTTACACGACGTGGAAGGATTTTCCCACGTTCTGAAACGAAACGGCTAAGAAGCTCAGTATCTTTGTAATCAACATATTCAATTTTGTTTGCTGCGATGTAATCAACTTTTTTACGGCGTTTGAATCCGCCACGACGTTGTTGAGCCATGTTTTTTTCTCCTTTATAATTTTACTTGTCCATTAGAATGGTAAATCATCATCTGAAATATCCAATGGATTTGTTGCTCCAAATGGATTTTCATCACGTGAAAAGTCTGGTACTGAATTTGTAGGCGCTGAATAGTTTGCAGTTGGTGCAGAATAAGCTCCTCCTGTGTGACCCTCACGCACACTACGGCTTTCCAACATTTGGAAATTCTCAGCCACGACCTCTGTCACGTAGACACGTTGTCCTTGCTGGTTATCGTAACTACGAGTCTGTATACGACCTGTCACCCCGATAAGTGAGCCTTTTTTAGCCCAGTTAGCAAGGTTTTCAGCCTGTTGGCGCCACATAACGACATTGATAAAATCAGCCTCACGTTCGCCATTTTGACTCTTAAATGTACGGTTTACTGCAAGAGTAAAAGTCGCAACTGCTACATTTGATGGGGTATAACGCAACTCAGCGTCACGTGTCATACGCCCTACAAGTACAACATTGTTAATCATAGTTTACCTTCTTACGCGTCAGTTTTGACGATCATGTGACGAAGAATGTCAGCGTTGATTTTTGAAAGACGGTCAAACTCTTTAAGAGCTGCGTCGTCGTTTGCTTCAACGTTAACGATGTGGTAAAGTCCTTCACGGAAATCTTTGATTTCGTATGCAAGACGGCGTTTTTCCCAAGATTTTGATTCAACAACAGTTGCACCGTTGTCAGTCAAAATAGAGTCAAAACGTGCTACCAAAGCGTTTTTAGCTTCTTCTTCAATGTTTGGACGAATGATATAAAGAATTTCGTATTTAGCCATTGATATGTTCCTCCTTTTGGTCTAATGACCCCAAGACTTTGCAAGGGGTAAGTGAGGTTTGCTCACAATAAACTATTATACTAGAAAAAATTTTTTTACGCAAGTAAAAACTCTGGAATGCGAAAAAACGCCACATGGGCGTTTTCCTGTTCTTATGGTTTGATACGGTGCAACATACGTGGGAATGGAATAGCTTCACGGATATGTTTTGTTCCTGCCGCGAAGGTTACCATACGCTCGATACCGATACCAAATCCTCCGTGTGGTACAGTACCGTATTTACGAAGGTCAAGGTAGAATTCGTACTCTGTACGATCCATACCAAGTTCATCCATCTTAGAAACTAATGCATCATAGTCTTCCTCACGCATAGACCCACCGATGATTTCTCCATAGCCTTCTGGTGCAAGCAAGTCTGCACAAAGCACGCGCTCTGGATTTCCAGGAACTGGCTTCATGTAGAAGGCCTTGATAGCTGCTGGGTAGTTCATGACAAAGGTTGGTACACCAAAGTGGTTCGAGATCCAAGTTTCGTGTGGTGAACCAAAGTCATCTCCATGCTCAAGATGCTCGTAGTCAGCATCTTCATCATTTTCATGCTCTTGCAAGAGGTCAATGGCTTGATCGTAAGTGATGCGTTTGAAGGGCTCTGCAATGTAGCGTTTCAAGAGCTCTGTATCACGTTCCAAAGTTTCCAAGGCTTGAGGCGCACGGTCAAGAACACCTTGAAGAAGAGCTTTAACATAAGCTTCTTGCAAGTCAAGTGATTCATCGTGTGTCAAGTATGAGTACTCTGCGTCCATCATCCAGAACTCAGTCAAGTGACGGCGTGTTTTTGATTTTTCAGCACGGAATACGGGACCAAAGTCAAAGACACGACCAAGAGCCATAGCACCTGCTTCTAGATAAAGCTGACCTGATTGGCTCAAGTAGGCTGGCGTTCCGAAGTAGTCTGTTTCAAAGAGTTCTGTTGAATCTTCTGCCGCATTTCCTGAAAGGATTGGGCTATCAAACTTCATGAAACCGTTCTTGTCAAAGAACTCATAAGTTGCATAAATAATAGCGTTACGGATTTGCATCACCGCTACTTGCTTACGAGAACGGAGCCACAAGTGACGGTTGTCCATCAAGAAGTCTGTACCATGTTCTTTTGGTGTGATTGGGTAGTCTTGAGATTCACCAATCACTTCGATATCTGTAATGTCCAACTCATAACCAAACTTAGAACGTTCGTCTTCTTTGACAATACCTGTCACATAAACAGACGTTTCTTGGCTCAAGCGTTTGATGACATCAAACTTTTCAGCTCCTACTTCTTCACCAAATTTTTCTACAAAGTTTGGTTTAAAGGCTACACCTTGGAAAAAGGCTGTTCCATCACGCAATTGCAAGAAGGCGATTTTCCCTTTTCCTGATTTGTTGGCAACCCAAGCGCCAATCGTCACTTCTTGACCAACATAGTCTTTTACATCAATAATCGTTACACGTTTTGTCATTGTTTTTCCTTTTCTTTTATTTTTCCATAAATGATTTCAAGCGTTTAACTGCTTCTTTAAGCGTGTCTAGGTCTGTCGCATAGCTGAGGCGGACATTTTCTGGAGCTCCAAATCCTGCTCCTGTTACCAAGGCTACTTCAGCTTCTTCTAGGATAGCGGTTGTAAATTCTGTCACATCCGTATAGCCTTTCATCTCCATTGCCTTTTTGACATTTGGGAAGAGATAGAAGGCTCCTTGAGGTTTGACCACTTCAAATCCTGGAACTTCTGCAAGAAGGGGATAGATGGTATTGAGACGTTCTTCAAAAGCCTGACGCATACTTTCTACAGTATCTTGCTCGCCTGATAGAGCCTCAACTGCTGCATACTGGGCTACTGCTGAAGGGTTGGAGGTTGTTTGACCTGCAATCTTAGACATGGCAGCGATAATTTCTGCTTCTCCGACGGCATAGCCAATCCGCCAACCAGTCATAGCATATGTCTTAGACACTCCATTGATGACCACTGTTTGCTTGCGAATCGCTTCCGATAGGCTAGAAATCGGTGTGAATTCATGCCCATTATAGACCAAGCGCCCATAGATATCATCTGCTAGAATGAGAATATCCTTTTCTACAGCCCAGTTTCCGATTGCCAAGAGTTCCTCACGAGTGTAAATCATACCTGTCGGATTAGATGGTGAATTTAGCACCAAAACCTTGGTCTTGTCTGTGCGAGCTGCTTCTAACTGCTCTACGGTCACCTTAAAATGATTGTCTTCCTTCGCAGGAACAAAGACTGGCACGCCCTCTGCCATCTTGACCTGGTCTCCATAGCTGACCCAGTAGGGGGTTGGGATGATAACTTCATCACCTGGATTGACCACGGCCATAAAGAAGGTATAGAGAGAATATTTGGCTCCTGCAGCGACTGTCACTTGATTTGGCGCTACAGAATAGCCATAAAAGCGCTCAAAGTAGATATTGACTGCTGCCTTGAGCTCTGGCAGGCCTGAGGTTACTGTATAAAAAGAAGCACGCCCATCTTGAATCGATGCAATGGCGGCATCTTGGATATTTTTTGGAGTAGTGAAATCTGGCTCGCCTAAGGTTAGAGACAGGATATCTCTTCCCTCAGCCTTTAGTGCTTTGGCACGAGCTCCAGCAGCCAAGGTCACACTTTCTTCCATTTCTAAAACACGGTTGGATAGTTTCATAGGCCCTCCTTATTGACCAATGCTCCTGTTTCAAAATCTACTAGATAAAAATCAGAGCCTGACTTAACTTCCCAAATTGGCTTATCTTGATAACGGCCAAAGGTAATCTTGTCAATCTCGCCAGCTCCTTTTTCCTTAGAAACAGCTTCTGCTTTTTCTTGTGAAACACCCTGATTTAGCTGATAAACGTAAATCTTATGGTCATCTTTTCCAATCAGGACAGCAAGTGATTCTTGTTTTTTATTACGACCAAGAACGCTGTAATAGGATTCTAAGCCATTGTATAAGTCAACCTGATCAGTCTGCTCTAATCCTGCATACTGCTGAGCTAATTTTTCTCCTTCACTTTTAGCTGTTTGATAGGGTTTCATACTCAGAAACACTAGATACAGAAAGGAAGCACTGATAACCACAAACAAAATCGTCATCCCTAGACCATACTGCCACAGTAGATTATTTTTTGCTTTTTTTTGTCTTTTTTTCACTCGTCTATTTTACCATCTATCTTGCTTTATTACAAGTGAATGCAAGAATACTCTTCGAAAATCAAATTCAAACTACGTCAGCGTCGCCTTACCGTACTCAAGTACAGCTTACGGCTAGCTTCCTAGTTTGCTCTTTGATTTTCATTGAGTATAAGCAACCAATTCTATTTCTTCCTTCAAAGCAAACCGATTTTTCTTGATTAAAACCGAGCAAGAAAAGTAAAGACAGATCCAAAATCAACCTATTAAAAAACCTGAGCTTGACACTCAAGTTTTCAAAAATTCTTTTAATCTATGGAATCATTTTATCATCCATTCTTTTAGCCATTTTTCCTAAAAAGACAGGCAGTAGAAGGCTAATCATGACTAAAAAGAAGCCTAGATAAAGAAATGCTACTACAAAGCCTAAATTGTCAATCAACCAGCCTGTCAATGGAAAGAAGACAATCATACTCAGGCTAAACATCATAGAATAGACACTCAGCATGGTTGCCCTTACTTCACTTGGAAGGCGCTCTTGCAAATCGTTGTCAAAAATCGGCTGAAAAAGAGCATATAGAGCATTGCTAATCAAATAAACCAAAATATAGATTAGAGGTGTTCCAAAGTAGGACAGCAGGTAGGTAACTCCAGTCAGCAGGACGAGAATAGGGAAAATCTTCAAGGCGGCATATTTCTTTCCAATCTTACTCGCTAGATAGACTGCAAGGATATTCAAGAGACTTCCAAGTAGCATAACTGCTGAAATTTGCCAACTACTTAAATCTGGTAACTGATTTTGATAGTAAAAATAAAACATGCACATGAGTGTTCCGACAATCTGAGACAAAATCATCCAGTTGAACAGCATGGGATTTCGCTTCAACTCATCCTTAACAGTCCAAATAATCTGTTTCATGGTCACACTATCAGCTTTTTCTACCTTAACACTGGGTTCTTTCAGCATCCAAATCAAGACAAGAACTATGATAGAAGTTGCAATCATGATATAGTAGGTCAGGTGCAATTGACCATGGACAAAAAATCCCGCCAACACTGTCCCCAAAGACCGAGTTCCTTCTGCTACTCCTGACATGAAACTTGAAATGGATAGATAGCGTTCTTTTAGTCCAGCCTCTACAGCCGAGTCATAGACCATTGCTGCGCTTGTTCCTGAATCAAAATTATAAGACAAGGCACTTACTGCCATAGCTAGTGCATAAATCCAAAAATTTCCCTGCCCAGCCAACATGAGAATAGAAGACACAATCCCTGCTATTCGACTTAAATAAAGGTTGGTCTTATAGGAATAACGATCAGCCAACATTCCAGATGGAATTTCACAGAGAAGGCTGGTCGCATGAAAAATACTTTCCAGAAGTCCAATCTGCCAAAGAGACATTCCGTTTTGACTGAGAAAGAGAATCCAAAAACTGGTAATCCCTAGAAATGCAAAAAACTCAACTCCGGCCATTAGGCCAATATTTTTCCGATAATTTCTTATTAACATTTTTTCTCCTTTAACAAGTGTATTATTATTATTATTTCTTTTGTCCGTCACTTGTTAATCTGTGCCTTACATGATCTCCACCCCTTTTAGAAGCATTCTTGAAATGCCATTATTTTCGTTTAATTGTTTATGAAATGATACCGGAAAATAGCTGTTCTGCGGTTTCTATTGCGAGTTTTCTTGTTTATTTTAGCACTTATGTCATCATATTACAAGAGAATGTTAGAATACTCTTCGAAAATCAAATGCATTCCAGTAGCAAGTGACTAGAGTTTCGGCAATTTTATAGTTTTAATTATCTTTGAGCAAATTTCTTGCAAGTCCTTTTGTTTTGTTGTAATATGTTTTATAACAACGAGAGAGTTCTCGAAAATTTAAGAAAAAGGAGACACATCATGTCTAAAAAAGTATTATTTATCGTCGGATCACTACGTCAAGGTTCTTTTAACCACCAAATGGCTCTCGAAGCTGAGAAAGCACTTGATGGTCAAGCAGAAGTTAGCTACCTCGATTATTCAGCCCTTCCTCTCTTCAGCCAAGATTTAGAAGTTCCAACTCACCCAGCTGTAGCTGCTGCTCGTGAAGCGGTTCTCGCTGCGGATGCTATCTGGATCTTCTCTCCAGTCTACAACTTCTCTATCCCTGGAACAGTGAAAAATTTGCTTGACTGGCTATCTCGTGCCCTTGACTTGTCTGATACACGTGGTGCTTCTGCCCTTCAAGACAAGTTTGTCACCGTATCATCTGTAGCTAATGCCGGTCACGATCAACTCTTCGCTATTTACAAAGATCTCTTGCCATTTATCCGTACACAAATCGTTGGTGATTTCACTGCTGCACGTGTCAATGACTCTGCTTGGGCAGACGGAAAATTGGTTCTCGAAGAATCAGTCCTAAACTCACTTGAAAAACAAGCGGAAGACTTGGTCAATGCGATCAAGTAACTAACATAATAAAAGCGAACAAGACTACTTTTCTGACACTCAGAAGACTAGCTTGTTCGCTTTTTTCTCATTTATAAACTAAAATAGCTGATGATACATATTGCCAAATACAAAATATCTGATTTCTATACTTCCTTTACAAAAACCAATTCCTGTGGTTGGGACAGGTCTTCTCTGTAAACAAATCCTGTAAAGCTTAAGCGACGAGCTTCTTCTACCGTCTGTACTTGATTTTCTATCAGAGACGTTAGGAAGGCACCACGCGCTTTCTTAGAAATAGTTGAATGAATCTTCAGCTGACCACCTCTATCCTCCATGAATTTGAAGGTCACCATTTTTTCTCTGATTTCCTTAGAAAATACAGTCTCAAACTCGGACGACAAGAGAGAGAAAATCACTTCTTCCAGCTTCAGAGCTTCATCGTAGGCTGTCTTCCAATGACTCTTCAAAGTCTTACCAGCGACTTTTAACTTCATCAAAAAATCCAAACGGTGAGGGGCCATAGGTGACAAGGCTGGTACGACTCCGTACAAAGCCGAAGTAATAAATACATGATTTTCAAGATAGGCTTGTTCTACCTCGGTCAGTTTGTCTCGCTTGATATGGCGATACATAAGCCCATCAAAAAGTTTCAGAGCTGGATAGTGTTGAGCAGTTTGCCTTTTCAAAGCTTGGATATGTTGAAATTCCTCCACTGCCTTCTCGGCTGAAACTTTGTAAAAACTCTCCAATTGACTAGCAGAATAGAGAGCCAAGACATCCAGCACAGCCTGACTTTCTGATTTTAAAGGAGCGACTTCAATACTTGGCAAATCTGTGTTCATTTCTTTTGCTGTTGGGATTAAAATTTTCATATTGATAGTGTAGCATATTTTTTAGCCACAACCAAGAAATTCATCTGAAAAACCTCGGTTTGACCGAGGTTTCTCTGTTTATTTGGGCCATCCTAACCAGACAGCCACGAGAACAAGGGCTAGGCCAGCTAAACTTGTTAAGATAGATAAGAATTTATCTTTTTTCTCCTTGAACTGAGAAAAACCTATCTTCAAAGCGAGCAGTCCGAGTAACATTGAAGCAAGCATCACATAAAAACCCATTTGTTTGTCCTCCATTAGTATTAATTTATCTTATAACATATATTTCTTAAATAAACCTTTTTTACTGCACTTTAAAGGTCTTGAGATAATTGTCTTTTCCTACTTGACCTTCGAAGGTTTTACCATTTTCAAGGTAAGGAAGATCATCTGATACTGAGGCCTTGACCTTGTATATCTTACCATCAACTTTAAAGAAGTAGACGGTGTCGCCCTTGATAACAGCTGATTTGAGGTCTGCCACCACACCCTTAATGCTTTCTGTTGTTGCATTGTCAATTTCAAGGTCGTTTTTATTGGCGTACTTGCTGAGTAGCTCTTCCACCGTAGTAGCTACAATAACATTTTGGTACTCGACTGCGTCAACCAGAGCGTACTCTTTAACCAAGCCAGCATTGTCCTTCAAGCCCATGATGTATAGAGGCTTGTCATTGAGGTTGATGAGGATTGGGAAGGTTGCCTTGTAGGATTTCTCCTGAACAGCACCTTCAGCTGATTCACGGGCTGATTCTTCGGTCGCAGAAGCCAAGCTATACTTAGTGATTTCTCCTGTTCGCATATTTTCTAGGATGAAACCAAGATTACTTTCATCTGCATTGGCCGATGTCACACCTGTGTAGAGGTAGATGTCATTGCCGATAGACAAGTAATTGTAGCCCTTGGTAGTCTGGGTCACGTTTTTCTTGGAAATCATGGCATTCCAGAAACCATCCTTGTACTTGCCGTTGTAGTTGATTTGCTCAATGGTTTCCTCAGCTGGATAAACTCTGTCCACCCATTCCGGAACATCTGCCAAGCTGTATTCCTTGGTTTCTCCATTTGTAGCATCCAAGATAATGACTGAAACAGGACGAGGAACCGCAAGTCCAAATTGCTTTTGGTAAACTGTAGCCACATAGAAAGGATTGCCCTCATCGTCCACCTCAAAAGATGGAGTCTTGAAGATTTTAGTTGGGTACTTCAAGCGCAGGTGACGCTTGACATCACGGTTAAAATACTCCGAGTCCGAATACTTGATTGGTGTCTTCAAGTCCACCAAGTCCGCATTACCAGTTACCATGTCCACCTTGATATACTCGCCGATTCCCTTGGCCTGATTATTAAACCACTTGATAGGGTCTGCATATTCTAGTGGTGTAACCCGATAAGGTTTCCCATCAATCGTCAATTGGGTGTAGGTATCTGCCGCTACGTACTGCGACACCTTATCGGTTAGGGAACCCAAGTAGCGGTCACCAATTTTTTCAGCAGTACTTCTATCTAAAATAGGAACCTTACTGGTATCAGTCTTAGGAAATTCAGTAAAGTCTTTTTCCGTCACCGTAACTACATTGGCATAATTTTTAGCCTGAAAAATGCTGGAAGTCACCAAGGAAACTAAACCAGCCAAGAGAAGAATTCCTCCAATAGAAGCTAAAAGAACTTTCCCTAACCGATTGATTTTGAAACCCTCAAAATTTAAAGTAGCTTCCGCCTTGCCGTGACGCACATGGACTGTTTTTACAAGATTTATCCCCTTGCCAAAGCCAAATAAGATTGCCACAACCAGCAAATGCCCACAGAGGAAAAAGAGAAATTCCCAGCTGGTCAGGTTAAGAGGCGGTAAAAAGATATACCAGGTCGTTGCGATAAAAATAAGTTCAAAGACTATCCGTTTCATTTGCTTTCCTCCTAAATGATTCGTCCTTCCAAGTGATCCAGTTCATGCTGGCAAATCTGTGCTGGGAAGCCTGTCAAGGTCATGGTCTGTTCCTGCCACTTGCTGTCACGATAGGCAACCCTTATGGTTTCATAACGCTTAGTAGGTCTCACACCCGTCAAGGACAAACAGCCTTCTTCTGTCTCATAAAATCCTTCAGAGGACAGGAGCACTGGGTTAAACATGACCACAGGAACCAAGCCAAGATTAAAGATAATCACGCGCTTCTGCACCCCAATCATATTGGCAGCCAGACCAACACAGGTCTCACGATTCGCTAAAAGCGTATCCTGTAAATCTCTGGCAAGATACAGATCTTCCTTACTTGCCGGCTGAGACACCTGAGATAAAAACAAAATATCCTTTACAATTTTCTTCTCCACTTCCTCACACTCCTCTTACTTTTTACTATATTATAGCAATTATAGCACAAAAGCCAATAACTGCAAGCCCTTTCCCTCAACTGTAGCAAAAAGCCATCCGAAGATGACTTTTTCTTTTTAAATCGCATTCTTGTCAAAGCCGAGTTTACGTTGGATAAATTTAACGATTTCGACGATGATAATCATTGAGAAGCTTCCGCCTATAACGATTCCCCATTGTGACAAGTCTAGTTTGGTTACGTGGAAGATACCTTCAAGCGGTTCTACAACGATTGTTGCCATAAGAAGGATAAAGGATACCAAGATGGACCAGTTGAAGGTCTTAGACTTGAATGGGCCAACTGTCAAGATGGATTGGTAGACAGACTTGACATTGTAGGCATGGAAGAGCTGAATCAAACCAAGGGTTGCAAAAGCCATAGTAAGGGCATCCGCATGAATAGCATGATTATCACCCACATGTACTGGGTAAGCAATCGCAAGACCATAAACACTCATAACAATAGCTGCTTGGAGTACACCTTGATAGATGATAGAACTCAAAACACCACCTGAGAAGAAGCTTGCCTTGCGTCCACGTGGTTTATGATTCATGACACCAGGCTCAGCAGGTTCAACACCAAGAGCGATAGCTGGGAAGGTATCTGTTACCAAGTTGATCCACAAAAGATGAACTGGCTGCAAGACGTCCCAACCAAACAAGGTTGATAGGAAGATGGTCAATACTTCAGCAGTATTGGCAGAAAGTAAGTACTGAATAGTCTTTTGAATGTTTGAGAAGACCTTACGTCCTTCTTCAACTGCGACGATGATGGTCGCAAAGTTATCATCTGCAAGAATCATGTCAGAAGCTCCCTTAGAAACCTCTGTACCAGTGATTCCCATACCGATACCGATATCTGCTGTTTTCAGAGCTGGCGCATCATTGACACCGTCACCTGTCATGGCAACGACTTTACCTTGTTTTTGCCAAGCCTTCACGATACGAACCTTGTGCTCTGGAGACACACGGGCATAAACAGAGTATTGACCAACTACTTTTTCAAAGTCTTCATCTGACAATTCATTGAGCTCAGCACCAGTTAAAACGTGGCCTTCTGTATCGTTTGCATCAATGATTCCCAAACGTTTGGCAATCGCTTCTGCAGTATCTTGGTGGTCACCTGTAATCATGATTGGACGGATTCCCGCTTCCTTAGCCACACGAACAGCCTCAGCAGCTTCAGGACGTTCAGGGTCAATCATCCCAATCAAGCCAGTAAAGATTAAATCATTTTCAAGCTCTTCAGAAGTGAGGTTTTCTGGAATGCTGTCAATAATCTTATAAGCACCTGCAAGGACACGCAAGGCTTGGTGAGCCATTTCAGAGTTGTTTGTATGAATGAGGTTTGTAACCTTCTCATCAATCGGAGCAATATCCCCAGCCTTGTCACGAAGAACACAACGTTTCAAAAGTTGGTCTGGCGCACCCTTGACTGCTACAAGGAAACGACCATCTTGCAATGGGTGAACCGTTGACATGAGCTTACGGTCAGAGTCAAATGGCAACTCAGCCACACGAGGATATTTCTCTAAGAATCCTTTGACATCGTAGCCCTTGTCCAAGGCATATTGGATAAAGGCTGTTTCGGTTGGGTCACCAATCAAGTTACCTTCCACATCGATTTTAGTATCATTTGCCAAGACAACTGAGCGAAGTAGGGGCATTTCAAGACCTAGTTCAATGTCATCAGCTGAGTCATGTAGGACTGCATCGTAGAAGACTTTTTCGACTGTCATCTTGTTCATGGTCAGCGTACCAGTCTTATCAGAAGCAATGATTTCTGTTGAACCAAGTGTTTCTACTGCTGGCAACTTACGAACGATAGAGTTTCGTTTGGCCAAAACTTGAGTACCAAGGGCAAGAACGATGGTCACGATAGCAGGGAGTCCTTCTGGAATGGCTGCAACAGCAAGGGCAACAGAGGTCATCAACTCACCAAGTGGATCTTTTCCTTGAATGAAGACTCCAACTACAAAAGTAACAAGGGCAATGACCAAAATTACATAGGTCAAGACCTTAGAAAGGTTGTTCAAGTTTTGTTTGAGTGGTGTATCAGTCTCATCCGCATCTTGAAGCATACCAGCAATATGACCAACTTCAGTATACATACCAGTATTGACAACAACACCAAGACCACGACCATAAGTCACGTTAGAGTTTTGGAAGGCCATGTTGACACGATCACCGATACCAGCATCTGTAGCAAGTTCAACTGTCAAGTCTTTTTCGACTGGCACAGACTCACCTGTAAGAGCTGCTTCTTCAATTTTAAGAGAGTTGGCTTCAAGCAAACGTAGGTCTGCTGGTACAACATCACCTGCTTCGAGGGCAACGATATCTCCAGGTACCAATTCTTTAGAGTCAATCTCCGCCATATGCCCATCACGAAGAACGCGGGCAGCTGGACTAGACATAGACTTGAGGGCTTCAATGGCTTCTTCTGCTTTCCCTTCTTGGTAAACACCAAAGGCAGCATTGATGATAACCACAGCTAGGATGATAATAGCATCTGCGATATCTTCCCCACCAGAAGTCACGACTGACAAGATTGCTGCCGCAACTAGGATGATAATCATCAAATCCTTAAATTGCTCGATGAATTTGACCAGGATTGATCGTTTCTCTCCTTCTTCGAGTTCATTGTGGCCAAATTCGGCAAGGCGCTTTTCCGCCTCACTTGATGACAAACCTTGCTCGGTCGCATCCACAGCCTTCAAGACCTCTTCAGGACTCTGAGTGTAAAACGCTTGGCGTTTTTGTTCTTTTGACATGTGTCTCCTCCTTGACATTGTGTGCAAAACAGACTCTCTTTTCCCATCGTATCTTTTCACGACAAACAAAAAGAGACCTGTTAATCATAACAAGTCTCGCTGTTTAAGATAGTGCCGGAAAGCATACTTTTCAGTATAAAATTCGGAATGACGACACTATCACAGGTTTCTGCCAGCTACTCCCTTGAGTAGTACTATTATACCAAATTTTGAAAAGTTTTCAAAGAGTAAAAAATGACTTATTTGAATTTTCCCTTGAAAACCAGTATAATGATAGAATGCTATGTGACTAGAAAGGAAGTTGAATGAAGCAATCTATCTCAAATCTCAAGTTAGCTGAACGTGGGGCCATTATCAGTATTTCGACCTATTTAATCTTGTCTGCAGCCAAATTAGCAACTGGGCACCTCCTCCATTCATCCAGTTTGGTGGCAGATGGTTTTAACAACGTATCGGATATCATTGGAAATGTGGCCCTCTTGATTGGGATTCGAATGGCACGCCAGCCTGCAGACCGAGATCACCGTTTTGGCCACTGGAAGATTGAAGATTTGGCTAGCTTGGTCACTTCCATCATCATGTTCTATGTTGGTTTTGATGTTCTAAGGGATACCATTCAAAAGATTCTCAGTCATGAAGAAACGGTTATTGACCCTCTTGGTGCAACTCTTGGAATCATTTCTGCAGCGATTATGTTTCTAGTTTATCTCTACAATACTCGCCTCAGTAAGAAATCCAACTCTAAGGCACTCAAGGCCGCAGCAAAAGACAATCTTTCTGATGCTGTTACCTCACTTGGAACCACCATTGCCATCCTAGCTAGCAGTTTCAATTATCCCATTGTAGATAAACTGGTCGCCATCATCATCACTTTCTTTATCTTGAAAACTGCCTATGATATCTTCATCGAATCTTCCTTTAGCCTTTCAGATGGCTTTGACGACCGCCTGCTTGAGGACTATCAAAAGGCCATCATGGAAATTCCCAAAATCAGCAAGGTTAAATCTCAAAGAGGTCGCACCTACGGTAGCAACATTTATCTTGATATTACGCTAGAAATGAATCCTGACTTGTCTGTTTTTGAGAGTCATGAAATCGCGGATCAGGTCGAGTCTATGCTGGAGGAACGTTTTGGCGTCTTTGATACCGATGTCCATATTGAGCCAGCGCCTATCCCTGAGGATGAAATTTTAGACAATGTCTACAAAAAATTGCTTATGCGTGAACAATTGATTGACCAAGGAAATCAACTGGAAGAACTCTTGGCTGACGATTTTGTCTATATTCGTCAAGACGGAAATCAGATGGATAAAGAGGCCTATAAAGCCGAAAAAGACTTGAATTCTGCTATCAAGGACATCCAAATCACTTCCATCAGTCAGAAAACAAAACTCATCTGCTATGAGTTAGATGGTATCGTCCATACCAGTATCTGGCGTCGCCACGAAACTTGGCAAAATATCTTTCATCAAGAAACCAAAAAAGAATAGAGAAATCCTGTCACGAGACGGGATTTTTCTATTCTTCTAGCTATCAAAGTCACTTAGATATTCATAGCGTTCGTATTTTTTAAGGAGTGCTTCATTTTTCTCATCCAGTTCTTTTTGAAGAGTAGCTAGCTTACCAAAATCAGAGCCGTTAGCCTGCATTTCCTCTTCAATAGCAGCGATACGATTTTCCAAGGTTTCAATATCGCATTCAATGCTTGCCCACTCCTGCTTTTCTTGGTAGGTCATGCGTTTCTTGTCTTCACGGACCTTGACCACTTTCTCCTTTTCGACCTTTTGCACTTGATTGGCCATCTCTGTTTCAAAGGCTTTTTCATCAAGGTAATCGGTGTAATGACCAAAGAAAGGACGAATCTTGCCATCCTCAAAAGCCAGAATCTTGGTCGCTACCTTATCCAAGAAATAACGGTCGTGACTAACTGTCAAAACAGGTCCCGCAAATCCTTGCAAGAAATTCTCCAAAACTGTCAAGGTTGCAATATCCAAATCATTGGTTGGCTCGTCTAAAAGAAGAACATTTGGTTTTTCCAAGAGCAGTTTGAGGAGATAAAGGCGTTTTTTCTCTCCCCCAGACAATTTCTCAATCAAGGTTCCATGCGTCGAACGTGGGAAAAGGAACTGCTCCAGCAACTCTGCAATCGAAGTTGTAGAACCACCGCTGGTCTTGACCTCTTCTGCCACTTCCTGCAAGTAATTGATCACTCGCTTGCTTTCATCCAAGCCCTCAATTTGTTGAGAGAAATAGGCGATGCGAACAGTTTCCCCTATCACAACTTGACCTGCTGTCGGCTCAAGACTGCCAGCAATCAGGTTGAGCAGCGTTGATTTTCCAACACCATTGTCCCCAACGATTCCGATACGGTCTTTGGCCTGAACTAAGAGATTAAAATCTTGCAAAATGAGCTTGTTTTCATAGGCAAAGGAAACATCCTGAAACTCGATGACTTTCTTCCCAATACGACTGGTTTCAAAGTTCATAGTCAAGTCTGTCTCAGCAGTATTGCCTGAAACTTCCTTTTTCAGGTCGTGGAAACGATTGATACGAGCCTGCTGCTTGGTCGCACGCGCCTGCGGTTGTCTGCGCATCCAAGCCAATTCTTGCTTATAAAGTTGTTCTTTTTTATGAAGTAGAGCCGCGTCGCGCTCATCCTGTTCCGCCTTTAGGCGAACATAGTCCTGATAATTCCCTTGATACTCAGTCAATCCTGCTCGGTCCAACTCGAAAATCCGTGTTGACAAAGCATCTAGGAAGTAACGATCGTGGGTGATAAAAAGGACGGTCTTCTTAGAATTTTTCAAAAAGAGGGTCAGCCACTCAATAGTCGCTATATCTAAGTGGTTAGTTGGCTCATCCAGAAGCAATAGGTCGTGGTTACCAAGAAGAACTTGCGCCAACTGGACCCGTCTTCTTAGACCACCTGACAATTCCCCAACAGGAGTAGATAAGTCCTGAATACCCAACTTGCTGAGAACGGTCTTGACCTGACTCTCGATTTCCCAAGCTTGGAGAGAGTCCATTTCTGCCATGACACGTTCCAAACGCGCCTGCTTGTCCTCACTATAGTTGAGCATGATCAATTCGTACTCACGAATGAGCTGGATTTCCTTGAGGTCGCTAGATAGAACCGTATCCAAGACCGTCTTGCTATCATCAAAATCAGGATCCTGGGTCAAGTAACCAATCTGGTAGTCATTCTTAGCCGAAAAGGGACTAACATCCCCATCAAAGCCAGAAACACCAGAAAGAACATCTAAAAGAGTGGTCTTACCAGTCCCATTGACACCAATCAGACCGATTCTGTCTAGGTCATGGATGATAAAGGAAATATCCTTAAAAACGGTCTTGTCACCAACGGATTTACTTAGTTTTTCAACGATAAAATCACTCATTTTTTCTCCCTCAGATAATCATGGATGGCTTGACGGTCATTTTCCAATTCTCCATCGACAATGGCATATTCAATCTCTGTTAAAATCTCTCCCAAGTCTGGGCCCGGCTGATAACCATATTCCTTGATCAAAATACCACCGTTGATTTGGATTTCTTTCTTGTCATGAATGGTCAAGTTCTGGTAGGTTTCTGTGATGGCTTGTGGGTTGACTTCTTTTCCTTGGGCCTGACGAAGATTTTCAGCCTGTAAAAGTAAATCCAAGTCAAAGCGGTAACAATCGCGCTTGCTCAATTCTCCCTTTTCACGCAGAGCCAAAATAGTCAGCAAATCCTGAACCTGCTTGGCAAACTGACGTGAGGTCTTCCAAGCTTTCAAAAATGGCTGCGCATTTTCAATCTCCAAAGCCGACAGTAGAGCCGACCAAGCTTGTTCAGAGGATTCAAAGATAAAATCAGTCTCCAAATCAAACAGTCTATTGAGCTTGTCCTGGCTAGATTCCATATCAGGGAGATAATCATAAGCTTGACTCTCAATCATGGAAGCCAAACCCCTTCTCCAAAACGGAGCCAGCAAGAGTTTATCAAACTCAACGAAGGTACGCTCCACAGAAATTTTCTCCAAAAGTGGCGTCAAGGTCTTCATTGCTTTAAACGTTTCTGTCTCAAGTTCAAAGCCAAGACTGGCCTGAAAACGGAAACCACGCATAATCCGCAAAGCATCTTCGTTAAAACGCTCACTTGCCACTCCAACTGCTCGTAAGACTTGCTTTTCCAAATCTTCTAGCCCATGGAACAAGTCAATGATTTCCCCTGTCTCGTCCAAGGCAAAGGCATTGACTGTAAAATCACGGCGCTTGAGGTCTTCTTCTAGCGAGCGAACAAAAGAAACCGCACTAGGTCTACGATAGTCCACATAGACATCTTCTGTCCGAAAAGTAGTCACCTCATACTCCTCGTCCCCATCTAAGACCAAGACAGTTCCGTGCTCGATTCCGATATCGGCTGTTCGCGGAAAAATCTGCTTGGTTTCTTCTGGATAAGAAGACGTCGCAATATCCACATCATGGATAGGACGATTGAGGAGGGCGTCTCGAACAGAGCCCCCAACAAAATAGGCCTCAAAACCTGCTTCTTTAATTTTTTCTAATACTGGTAAAGCCTTCTGAAATTCAGAAGGCATTTGCGTTAATCTCATAATAAGTGTTCTAATCCATAGACAAGCTCATGACGCTTGACAACTTCTTTAATTCCCAAATTGACCCCTGTCATGAAGGAGCTGCGATCATAGGAGTCATGACGGAGGGTCAATCCTTCTCCTTGATTGCCAAAGATGACTTCCTGATGGGCTACTAAGCCTGGCAAACGAACTGAGTGGATGCGCATGCCATCAAAGTCAGCACCACGGGCACCAGTAATCAATTCTTCCTCATCTGCTGCACCTTGCTGAATAGACTCTCGAACTTCTGCCATCAACTCAGCTGTTTTAATAGCTGTGCCACTCGGAGCATCCTTTTTCTTGTCATGATGGAGCTCGATAATCTCCACATGTGGGAAATATTTGGCAGCCTGCTTTGCAAATTGCATGAGCAAGACAGCACCCAGGGCAAAGTTAGGGGCAATCAAACCACCCAAATCTTGGGCGCGAGAAAATTCTTTTAGCTCTGCAATTTCTTCACTAGTAAAGCCTGTCGTTCCAACTACTGGAGCAAAGCCATTTTCAAGAGCAAAGCGTGTATTTTCATAGGCAACAGCTGGAGTAGTAAAATCTACCCAGACATCCGCTTCAAAGCCTGCTAAATCAGCCTTATCCTTGAAAACAGGAATACCCTGCCATTCTGATTCAGACTCAAAGGGATCCAAAACTGCTACCAAGTCCAAGTCTGGATCAGCCAAGACCATCTGACAAGCAGCTTGGCCCATCTTTCCCTTAAAACCAGCAATAATTACTCGAATACTCATCTCTACTCCTGTCTAAGATACAAAACCTGTAGGAACACAAAGTGAAAATAGGAGTTTTGATCAAGAAGTGTCTACTCCTTGGAAGAACTATCTTTTTCACACAGGGTTCCAGGCGTGTTCAATTATCAAGATACAAAGGACGTTAGCTGCACAAGAAAATAGGGAATGACGCTGACTTTCCACAAAAGGCAAGACAGGCATCTTTTTTCATGAGGCAGGTAGTCCGTGTTCAATTGCTAAGATACAAGGCATCTTAACTAGTCTAGAAGCGCCAACTAAATCACTGGAATATAACCCAGAGCAATGCTTCCTGATCCTAGGTGTGTCCCAATGACACTACCAAATGTAGCTAGTGAAATATCCGTACCCACTCCAGATTCAAGCAAGTGCTGACGCAATTCCTCAGCCTTTTCAGGAGCATTCCCATGAATGACAATGACCCGATATTGGCCTGAAGCCGTTGTTTCCTTGATAATTTCAATTAAGCGTTTGGTTGCTTTCTTTTCAGTACGAACTTTTTCGTAAACTTCAATCACACCTTGGTCGTTGAAATAAAGGATTGGCTTAATGCTAAGCAAATTGCCTAAAATGGCAGCCCCATTTGAAAGGCGCCCACCTTTCACCAAATGATCCAAATCATCTACCATGATAAAGGCTGACGTACGGCTGATTTGAATGGCTAGCTTATCCTGAATGCTGGCAAAATCATCGCCCTGGTCACGCCAATTAAAGACGCTTTCAACCATGATACCCAGAGGAGCACTTGTAATCAAAGTGTCTGGAAAAGCAATGGTTAAGCCCTCATATTCATCTATCATATACTGGATATTTTGGTAAAAACCTGAAATTCCAGAAGATAGGAAAAGCCCCAAAGCATGAGTATAGCCTTGTTCTTTGAGCGAAGTTAAGATTTCATCTAACTTGGCAATACTTGGTTGACTAGTCTTAGGCAATTCAGAAGCCTGAGCCATTTTTTGGTAAAATTCCTCAGCAGTCAGATTGATTCCTTCGACATACTCCTCACCATCAATATTGACAGGAATATCCAAGACAAACAAATCTTCTCTTTGTAAGGTCTCTGCACTGAGATAGGCAGAGGAATCTGTGATAACAGCTAATTTCATATTAGAACTCCAAATTGATTCCTGGTAAGTCTAATGCAATTTCAGTTACTTCGTAAGTCAAACGGTTGAGCATGTTCAAACATGGACGGGCCAAAGTTTCAACTTCTTCTTGGTTCAATTCACTTGGTTCGTTAACAATACGACCATCGATATGATTTACCTGTGAAATGGTTCCACTGATGACAAATTTATCAAATACAATCATAAAACTCAAGACAACAATCAAAGAAGTCACTTGATTTTCTTGGTCATGTTGAATTAATTGGAAATTCACATCTACCTTAGTTTCAGGAGCTCCATTTTCATTTTCCCATTCAAAATTACGCGCATCAAAATGATACTGACTAACAAATTCTTGTTCACGTTTAAGATTCATGTCTTTCTCCCTCGGCTACAATATTATAAGCTATTGTACCATAATTTTTTATTTTCATCTAGTTTTCTAGGATTTAGTCAATCCCGATTTCAGCTCGAACTACGTCTGCGATGGTATCAACATAGTAGTCAACTTCTTCTGTTGTAGGCGCTTCTGCCATAACACGCAAAAGGGGCTCTGTTCCACTTGGACGAACAAGGATACGGCCATTCCCTGCCATTTCTTCTTCCATCTTCTCGATGATGGCCTTGATAGCTGGCACTTCCATAGCCTTTTCCTTCATGGTATTTTCCACTCGGATATTGACTAATTTTTGTGGATAGATAGTTACTTCTGCTGACAACTCTGACAAGCTCTTACCAGTTTCCTTCATGATTTTAGTCAATTGGACAGCAGACAATTGACCATCACCTGTTGTATTGTAGTCCATCAAGATGACGTGACCAGACTGTTCACCACCAAGGTTGTAGCCTGATTTTCTCATTTCTTCAACAACGTAGCGGTCTCCAACTGCAGTGACTGCCTTGTTAATACCTTCACGATCCAAGGCCTTGTGGAAGCCAAGGTTGGACATCACAGTCGTCACGATTGTATTTTGAGCCAATTGTCCTTTTTCAGAAAGATATTTTCCGATGATGTACATAATCTTGTCACCATCGACGATGTCGCCATTTTCATCAACAGCAATCAAACGGTCACTGTCTCCATCAAAGGCCAAACCGATAGCTGAACCGCTTTCTTTGACCACTGCTTGAAGGGTTTCTGGGTGTGTAGAACCAACATTAAGATTGATATTAAGACCATCTGGTGTTTCCCCGATAACCGTCAATTGAGCACCAAGATCAGCGAAAATCTGACGGGCACTGGTAGAAGCGGCACCATTGGCTGTATCCAAAGCCACTTTCATTCCTTCAAGTGGCGTTCCAGTTGAAACCAGATAGCTTTCATACTTACGCAAGCCTTCTGGATAATCTACCAAGGTTCCCAAGCCTTCAGCACTTGGACGAGGCAGAGTATCTTCGGCAGCGTCTAGCAAGGCTTCAATTTCTGCTTCTTTTTCGTCATCTAGTTTGAAGCCATCACCACCAAAGAACTTGATTCCATTATCAAGGGCTGGGTTGTGGCTAGCAGAGATCATGACACCTGCACTTGCTCCCTCTGTTTTGACCAAGTAAGCTACTGCTGGCGTAGCAAGGACACCAAGTTTGTAGACGTGAATCCCTACTGAAAGGAGACCTGCCACCAAGGCTGATTCTAGCATTTCTCCTGAAATACGTGTGTCACGTCCTACAAAGACTTTCGGTGCTTCCGTTTCATGCTGACTAAGAACATAGCCTCCAAAACGTCCTAGTTTAAAGGCCAATTCTGGCGTTAATTCTACGTTAGCTTCTCCACGGACTCCATCAGTCCCAAAATATTTACCCATTTTTATAAAATCCTTTTTCTATTTTTAATTCGTTTTTGAACTAGTTGCTTTCGTTGACGAAGATGCCTCCGACGAACTACTTGTGCTTGAACTTGGTGCTACTGGTTTTGTAGTGACCTTCATTGTTGTATCAAACGGAGTGATAACTACTGGTAAGACAACACCATTGCGGTCGATTGCCTGCAAAGGTACTGAACCACTGTAATTACCTGTTATGCGTTCGCTGGTTGGTAAAAGCGCAATAACTTTATCAATCTTAGATAATGTTTCCTGGTCAGTTGTGACCGAAACTCGTTCATTTGACACAGTTACACTATCAAGTTGTAGCTTAGGATCAATCTGGCTTTGGTCAACTTGTGGCACAACAATCATCCCATCTCGCTTAACCTTCTTCCCAACTTTCACTGTAATCTTTTGAGGCGTTGCCACAGCGGTCAATCCACTAGGAAGATTTTCAATATTCAAGGGAACTTCAATCGTTCCAACACTAGCATCTGTCAAATCCGCTGTCACCTTAAACTTACGAGTGCTTTCCTGCATTTCACTGGCCAAGGTCACACGATTGGCACCTGTCAATACAACTGAAACCTCTGATGCAAATCCGCTGATGAAATACTGGTCATCATCATAGTGAATATCGATAGGAACGTTCGTTATCGTATTGGTGTAGGTTTCTGATTTGACCTGCCTTACCGTATTATTATTTTGAAAATTAGTCGATGTTGCATAGATGAATAAGACACAAGCAAAAAAGAGAGATGAAATGATATATAGACTATTTTTTCTCATATTTCCAACCTCCTAGCAAACGGTCCTTAAAACTGACTTTTTCCTCAACAGCTGGCAAAAGAATTGCTCGTAGCTCTGCTTCAAATTCTTCAATCGTCAAATCATGCTTGAAAACCCCATTGTAGGTAATAGAAATACCACCTGTTTCCTCTGAGACGATGAAAGTCAAGGCATCGGACACTTCTGATAAACCGATAGCCGCCCGGTGTCTGGTCCCAAATTCCTTGGAAATCCCTGTACTTTCTGTCAAGGGCAGATAGGCAGAGGTCACCGCAATCCGATTTTCTCTGATAATCACAGCACCATCATGTAGAGGAGTGTTGGGAATAAAAATATTGATGAGGAGTTCAGCTGAAATGTTGGCATCCAAGGGAATTCCTGTCGCGATGTATTCTTGTAAGGTCCGAACCCGTTGAATGGCAACCAAAGCACCAATCTTACGGGGACTCATGTATTCAACTGACTTAACAAAGGCACGAATCATTTTCTCTTCTGCACTAATTTGAGTAGTAGAAAAGAAATCTGTCGCCCTTCCCAAGCGTTCCAAACCAGTCCGAATCTCTGGAGAGAAGATAACAACCGCAGCAATAACCCCATAGGTGATAATCTGATTAATCAACCAAGAAATCGTTGTTAAACCAAGGATATTTGCCACGACCTGGGCTAATACAAAGATCAAGACCCCCCGCACCAAAATCATAATCTTGGTGCCAGCTATCGCTTTTGTAAAACGATACAAAACATAGGTCACAATCAAAATATCAAACAGATTGATGGCAATACTCCAAGGACTAGAAAACAAACTGGTCCAATATTGCAGATTGGATAATTGTTGAAAGTTCATCTGCTGTCTCCTCTCTGTCCAAACACGTTCCTCTCTATTATACCATTTTTCTGGCATTTTTTTCCCTATCCTACTTCATTTTAAATTAAAGAAAAAATATGATAAAATAAATTGACTAGAAAAAACAAAGGAGAAACCATGTCTCAACTCTATGATATTACCATTGTAGGTGGTGGTCCTGTCGGGCTTTTTGCAGCCTTCTATGCCCACCTACGCCAAGCCAAGGTCCAAATCATCGACTCCCTTCCCCAACTAGGTGGACAACCTGCTATTCTCTATCCTGAAAAGGAAATCCTAGACGTCCCAGGTTTCCCAAATCTGACTGGAGAAGAATTGACCAACCGCTTGATTGAACAGTTAAACGGCTTTGATACCCCTATTCATCTCAATGAAACGGTTCTTGAGATTGAAAAACAAGAAGAAGGATTTGTCATCACAACTTCTAAAGGAAGTCACCTGTCTAAAACTGTTATCATCGCTATGGGGGGCGGTGCCTTTAAACCACGTCCGCTGGAACTAGAAGGCGTTGAGGGCTATGAAAACATCCACTACCACGTTTCCAATATCCAGCAATACGCTGGTAAGAAAGTGACGATTCTTGGTGGAGGAGACTCAGCTGTGGACTGGGCTTTGGCTTTTGAAAAAATTGCGCCAACTACCCTTGTTCACCGCAGAGATAATTTCCGCGCCTTGGAACACAGTGTTCAAGCCTTACAGGAATCATCTGTGACCATCAAGACACCATTCGTCCCTAGCCAACTCCTTGGAGATGGAAAAACGCTCGATAAACTTGAAATCACAAAAGTCAAATCTGATGAAACAGAAACTATTGACCTAGACCACCTCTTTGTCAACTATGGTTTCAAATCTTCTGTCGGTAACCTTAAAAACTGGGGTCTGGACCTCAACCGTCACAAGATTATCGTCAACAGTAAGCAAGAATCTAGCCAAGCAGGTATCTATGCTATCGGTGACTGCTGCTACTATGACGGAAAAATTGATCTGATTGCGACAGGGCTTGGAGAAGCACCAACCGCTGTCAACAATGCCATCAACTACATTGACCCAGAGCAAAAAGTACAACCAAAACACTCTACTAGTTTATAAAAAAGAACCACGAGCCACATAGGATTCGTGGTTTTAAAATTCATCTACGATCTGATCAGCTCATACCTTTCCCCTTCTTTTTCAAAAATCAAAAATGTCCTATCAAATTGATAAAGCATGTGATATAATAACGACGGCACTAACAATACGCCTTGGAAAAGGAGGTATTACAGATGCTAGAACTTCTCAAAATAGTACTTATCGCAGTCGTCGAGAATATCACCTCATGGCTAGTGACTCGTTGGTTAGACGATCACTTCGACAAGTAACCTTCCTGGTTAGTGCTATCTAACCCAGAAAAAATCCCCTTGGTATTGCAGTACCGAGGGGATTTCTGATAGCACTGAAATGCTAGAACTTCTCAATTCCTCTTTATTATCTCACATGCTCTGTTTAATTGTCAAGAAAGAGGTGTTTTATATCTTTATAACTCATCCGCTATCTTATTGATTTTTCTGAGTCTGTGGTTGACACCACTTTTGGTCAGGGGATTGCTGAGGCTATCCGCTAACTGCTGGATAGAGTAGTCTGGGTGCTGAATCCGCAGTTGCGCTACCTCCTGCAAATCCACTGGCAGATTTTCTAATCCCATAATATCTTTGATTTTGCTGATATTGTTGATAGTCTTCATGCTGGCAGAAACTGTCCGAGCGATATTGGCTGTCTCGGCATTATTGGCTCGATTGAGGTCATTACGGGTTTCTCGCAAAATCTTAACCCTCTCAAAATCATCACGCGCCTGCATGGCTCCGATTACTATCAAGAAATCCATAATATCTTCGGCTCGCTGGAGATAGGTCACAGCCCCCTTCTTGCGCTCAAGCACCTTGGCATCCAGTAAAAATTGCTGGAGAAGCGAGGAAATCCCTTGCGCATGGTCCAGATAAACAGAACTGATTTCCAACTGGTACTTACCTGATTCAGGGTCACGAATGCTTCCATTTGCCAAGAATGCACCACAGAGATAGGCACGACCTGCTTCCTCGTCTGATAAAATCTCCTCGTCAATACCTGTTTCCAGACCAAAGAAGGAGTCTGCCAAGTGCAAATCACTCAACAAGTCCTGCACTTTTTCATCTGTAAAAACGGTATAGACCCGATTCTTACGAAGATTACTTCTTTGGTGATGTCGAATTTCCGATTTGATTTCGTAGAAATGGAGAAAAGACTCATAGAGGTGACGAGCTAGCTTAGCATTTTCTGTCACAACAGACAGGGTCAAGCCCGAGGTCGAGAGACCGATGCTACCAGACATCTTGATAATGGCAGATAATTCATGCCGGCTTAGATGGTGCTGACCTAGGATTTCTTCTTTAACTGCTACTGTGAAACTCATTTTCTCACCTGTATAATCCGCATCAACTCGTCCACGAGCAAATCTCCATCGTGGAAGGCACCCCCATTTTCCAGACGAAGGAAGTTGGATGAAATCACACGCGGAACTCGCTTACAAAGACCAGCAAAATCATGCTCCACCTGTACCAAGTATTCATCAAACCGGTTGGAATTCATATATTCCTGAGGAACTTTTTCGATATTCACCAAGACCGTATCGATAAAAGGTCGGCCAAGGTGACGATGCAAGACTTCCACGTGGTCGCTATCTGTAAAATGTTCCGTCTCCCCACGTTGGGTCATAATATTGCAGACATAAGCGATTTCTGCCTTGGTTTCCAAAAGAGCCTGGCCGATTTCTTTAATCACGATATTGGGCAAAATCGAGGTAAAGAGGGAACCTGGCCCTAGGACAATCATGTCACTTTCAAGAATGGTCTGCACTACTCGACGGCTAGCCAGAGGTGTATCATCGTTGAGGGTATTGGTCACATAGACATGGTCAATCATGCCCGGATGGTCTGCAATATGGCTCTCTCCAGCCACCTCTGTCCCATCCTGAAAGACTGCGTGCAGGGTCAAAGGATGGTCACTGGAAGGATAAATCTTCCCAGTTGTGTGGAAAAATTTACTCAGCAACTGCATAGCATTGTAGGTCGAACCCTGCATTTCTGACAGACCCGCAATAATGAGATTGCCCAATGGATGGCCAGCAAAGGCTCCAGCATCTTCAGAAAAGCGATACTGAAAGACTTTCTCATAAAACTTAGGCATATCCGACATAGCCACAAGGACATTGCGAAGATCGCCTGGCGGTGTCAATTGCTGCATATTTTTTCGGAGTTCACCTGATGAACCACCATCATCTGCCACCGTTACGATAGCTGCGATTTCCACATCTTTTTCCCGCAGACTTTTAAGAATGACGGGGATCCCAGTCCCTCCACCAATCACCGTTATCTTTGGTTTTCTCATGAACGGTTTACCGTTTCCTTTCTTCGGTCTTTGTCTCGATGCCCTTCATTGACAGGCCAATTCTTGGATAAGTCCTGCGCCAAGCGTTTAGCAAAGGCCACACTACGGTGTTGCCCACCCGTACATCCCATGGCAATGGTCAAAACGGACTTACCTTCCTTTTGGTAACTTGGCAAAATCGGTTCAATCAAGGCCAACAAATGTTGATAAAAGTCTTCGGACTCAGGGTGGTTCATGACATAGTGATACACTGGTTCATCTACACCCGTTTGATTTCGTAACTCTGGAAGGTAGTATGGATTTGGCAAGAAACGGACATCAAAGACCAAATCCGCATCAATTGGGATTCCATATTTAAAGCCGAAAGACATGACTTCGATACGGAAAGACTGGGCTTGTTCTTGGTCTGAAAACTGCTCTGCAAGTGTTTTGCGCAGCTCACGTGGAGTGAGTTCAGTCGTATCCACCACATTTTGGCTCATATTTTTCAAAGGCGCCAAGAGCTCACGTTCCAGCTTGATTCCATCCAAAATCCGTCCATCTGCTGCTAGTGGGTGACTCCGTCTGGTTTCCTTGTAACGCGCGACCAATTCCTTATCAGCTGCATCCAAAAAGAGAATTTTAAAGTCCAGTTCTTCCTTATTTTCCAACTCATCCAAAACAGCTTGAATCTCTGAGAAGAAAGAACGGCTACGCATGTCTACTACCAAGGCCAACTTATGGTCGTCTTCCTTTGTTTCCACCAACTGCAAAAACTTAGGCAAGAGAGCTGGAGGCATATTATCAATAGTAAAATAACCCAAATCTTCGAAGGACTGAATGGCAACTGTTTTCCCTGCACCACTCATTCCTGTCACAATCACCAAGTGAAGTTGTTTCTTTGTCATCTTTTTCTCCTTATATCAAAAGAAGTTTGGCAACACCAAACTTCAACTAGCTTATCCAATCTCTGCGATGACTTCAATTTCGACTTTTACATCACGAGGAAGACGAGCTACCTCTACTGCTGAACGAGCTGGAAATTCCTCTTTAAAGGCCGTTTGGTAAACCTCGTTAAAAGGAACAAAGTCGTTCATATCGCTCAAGAAACAAGTTGTTTTGACAACATGGTCAAAATCTGTTCCTGCTTCTGCCAAAATAGCACCGATGTTTTTTAAGACTTGCTCTGTCTGTTCTTGAATCGTTTCTCCAACGATTTCCCCAGTTTCAGGAGAGAGAGGAACTTGACCACTAGCAAACAAAAGGTTGCCAACGATTTTTCCTTGAACATAGGGTCCGATAGCCTTTGGAGCTTTGTCTGTATGAATTGTTTTTGCCATTTTCTTTTCCTCACAATTTTTCTAAGATTGCATCCCAAGCCTCATCCATCCCTGCCTTGCTGACAGATGAAAAGAGGATGAAGTCGTCACTTGGGTCAAAGTTCAATTTCTTTTTGATTGCTGATTCGTGCTTGTTCCATTTACCACGAGGAATCTTGTCCGCCTTGGTCGCAACGATGATAACCGGAATCTCATAATACTTGAGAAATTCGTACATCTGTACATCATCTGCTGACGGGTCATGACGAAGGTCAACTAGACTGACAACCGCACGGAGATTTTCCCGAGTCGTTAGGTACTCCTCAATCATACGCCCCCACTTTTCACGTTCCTTTTTAGAAACACGGGCATAGCCATAACCAGGCACATCCACAAAGCGCATCTTATCGTCGATATTAAAGAAATTGAGAAGCTGGGTTTTACCAGGTTTACCTGATGTTCGGGCTAGATTCTTGCGGTTCAGCATGGTGTTGATAAAGCTAGACTTACCAACATTTGAACGCCCTGCTAGGGCAATCTCTGGCAGTTCATCCTGCGGATAGTGGGATTTATTAGCCGCACTGAGCAAGATTTCAGCATTATGTGTATTAAGTTCCATAGTCACCTCTAGGCTGTTTCTAGGATTGGTTTATCCGTTCCATCGACAGCTTCTTTCGTGATGCGAACCAATTTCACATTTTCCTGACTCGGTACTTCAAACATGACATCTAGCATGGTTTCTTCGATAATCGAGCGAAGACCACGCGCACCTGTCTTCCGTTCGATGGCCTTATTGGCAATCTCTTGAAGGGCCTCGTCGTCAAATTCCAACTCGACATCATCATAAGAAAGCAAGGTTTGATATTGTTTCACCAAAGCATTTCTTGGCTCTTTCAAGATACGAACCAAATCATCTACTGTCAACTGTTCAAGAGCAGCAAAGACAGGCAAACGTCCAATCAACTCAGGGATAATACCAAATTTTTGAATATCTTCTGCGATGATTTCTTGCATGTAGGAGCTGTTTTCATCAATCGCCTTATTGTTTTGACCAAATCCGATGACTTTTTCACCCAGACGTTGTTTGACGATTTCTTCAATACCATCAAAAGCACCACCCACGATGAAGAGGATATTTTTGGTATCGACTTGAATCATCTCTTGTTGTGGATGTTTACGTCCACCTTGAGGCGGAACACTAGCAACGGTTCCCTCGATAATCTTGAGAAGGGCTTGTTGCACACCTTCACCAGAAACATCACGTGTGATCGATACGTTCTCGCTCTTCTTAGCAATCTTGTCAATTTCATCCACATAGATAATGCCACGCTCTGCTCGCTCAATGTTAAAGTCAGCAGCCTGCAATAGTTTGAGGAGGATATTTTCTACGTCCTCACCCACATAACCAGCCTCAGTAAGAGCTGTCGCATCCGCAATGGCAAAAGGTACATTTAAACTCTTAGCCAAGGTCTGAGCAAGGAAAGTTTTCCCTGAACCAGTTGGGCCAATCATTAAGATGTTTGATTTCTGCAAATCCACATCTTCTGACTCTTCACGCGTATCGTGGAAATTGATGCGTTTGTAGTGGTTGTAAACTGCAACTGCTAAAGCCCGTTTGGCACGATCTTGACCGATTACATAGTGGTTCAAGATATGGAGAAGTTCGATTGGTTTTGGAACTTCTGACAAGTCTGCCAAGACTTCCTCAGCCAACTCTTCCCGAATGATTTCCTGGGCTAACTCCACACATTCATTACAGATAAAGGCGTTGTTGCCAGCGATTATTTTTTGTACTTCTTCTTGGCTTTTGCCACAAAATGAGCAATAAACCATCATATCATTATTCCTATTTGTAGGCATGATTTCCTTCCGTTCTATTCTATACTGTCATTCTATCTAAAATAAGGTCATGTAAAAAGCATGGATACTATTGACCAAATTGGTAAAGGCATTTAACCAGAGCAGGACAGAAAGTCCATAGCGCTTTTTACGAAAAGCCTGTGCCCCTGCAAGCAAGCAGACCAAACACAGCATGGCTGTGAAAAAACCAAATATACTACGTTCCATTAGACTTCCTTTCTCTTTCGGTATTGGATAGTAAAATCATAAGGATTTTTGTCATCTTTGGTATAAGATTTGCTTGAAACCGTCTCAAAAAGAGACAAGTCAAACTCTTCAGGAAAATAGGTATCACCCTCCACCCGAGCATGAATTTGAGTCACAATCACTTCATCAAGGTAGGGTTCAAAAGCCTGAAAAATCTGCTTCCCACCGATAATGTAGAGATTCTTTTCTTGGGCCTGATACCAGTCGAGAACAGACTGGACATCCTGAAAAGTAGCAACTCCATCTATCTTTTCTTCTGGATTACGAGTCATAATCAAGGTCTCCCGTTTTGGAAGCAAGCGGCGCCCCATCCCATCAAAGGTCACGCGCCCCATCAAGATAGCATGATTTAGAGTTGTTTCTTTGAAGTGTTGCAGTTCTGCTGGCAAATGCCAAGGCAGACGATTGTCCTTACCAATCACACCCTCTTCATCCTGGGCCCAAATAGCTACGATTTTCTTAGTCATGCTTCCATCCTTTTCACTGATAGTACTATTTTATCAAAAAACTCAAAAAAAGACTGGTTTGGAATAGCTTACAGAATAGAAAAAATCCGTAAGAGACATCCTACAGATTTTTATATGATTATTCTATTTCTTACAAACCAGGTGCTTGTCCAAGTTCTGCTGCAATCATCCAAACTGTTTTCTCAAGTTCAGCCTTAGCACCAACAAAGATATCGTTTGTAACATCATCGCCTTCTTCGTCAGTCACATCCAAAGCTTTTTGGAAAAGAGTGATGAGGTAGCGATAAATAGCTAGAACGCGTTCCAAGCTTTCTTCAACGTTACGGAATTCTCCTTCTTCTTCTTCGATTTCACTGTGTTGAAGGAATTCTGTCAAAGTTGAGTAAGGTTTGCCACCAAGGGTAATTAAACGTTCGCTGATTTCATCCAAGTGACCATCAAGAGCATCCATGTACTCATCCATTTTTGGATGCCATACAAGGAAACCACGACCACGCATGTACCAGTGCACTTGGTGCAAAGCCACATGAGCTACATACAAATCAGCAACTGCTTGGTTCAAGACTTCCTTTGTTTTTGCCAATGCTACTGGCGCTGCTTTTGTCAATGATGTTACGTCTTTTACTGCTTCTTTTTTCAATTCTACCATTTTATTTTACCTCATTCATTATTATTTGTAATCACTTCTTACTGATTACTACCTTAGTATACTACTAAGTAAAACCAATAGCAAGCAAAATGACTCACATGAGAAAAGTTGCAATAGACTGATAATTTAAGAATTTTTAGAATAAAACACAGTCACTTTCAAACTCTCTTAACAGCGATAAAATAAAGAAAAGAGCATACAATTTGTAGGCGCTTTTCTCAATTTTACATCTTAATACCAAACGCTGACGTCAACACGACCACGAATTCCTTTTAAGTATTCAGATGAAGTATATTGCCAACCTTTTGAACCTGAATAATGAGAATTATTCCAATCAAGCGCATCAGTATAAGCAGCAACCCAATTGACATGTTGTAAAATATCAGGATGATTTAAACGAGTTTGCAAAAGTTGACGGTAGCTATAAACATTCACATTTTGATAACCAGCCTGTTTCATTGTTGCCATATACTTGTTGATAATCTTGACCCAGGTTCCAGTATCACTTGGAGCTCTCTTGGTCTTATTGCCATATTCCCAGTTCTCAACATCGTAGTAGATAGGGTAAGACAAGTTCATCTTGTATTTTTTCAAGAGTTCAATGGTTTGATTAGCATCATTCTCAGCATCGGTCTCATTTTCAGCATAAGTATAAAGGTAAACACCGTAAGGAATTCCAAGACGGTTTAACTCCTTAATATTATGAGCCAATTCCTTGTCCTCAGTTCCACTATAGCCCAAACGAACAATAACTCCATCAACGCCATTATCATCGATGACCTTTTTCCAGTCACTGATACGACCATTGTGTTCACTGACATCGATAACTTTTTTAACTTGATCAGTCCCAACTTGTTCTTCACGATGGTTAAAGAAATAACGTCTGCCATTTCGGTGAACCCAGCCAACATTCAAGTCTTTCTTTTCTTTTAACTCACCTGAGTCAGAAAAAATATAGCGAGCATCATCCATGACTAATTCACCAGTCGCCATAGCACCACTTCCTGTCAAATAGTAGTTACCCTGCCACTCATCTTTGGCCATGTAACCCCACTTCTTGAAATAGTACCACTTGCCGTCTACCTTTTGCCACTCTTGATTTGCATAAGAACCATCGGACTTGAGATAGAAGTAAGATGAATAGGCTGGATCATAAAGCCATTCATTTTGCATCATGGCACCTTGACCATTCAAGAAATAATTTCCCTGCCATTGACTTTTAGCCATATAGCCCCACTTCTTAAAATAGTACCATTTACCTCCAACAGAATGCCATTCCTGGTTAGCATAAGAACCATCAGACTTCAGGTAAAACCAATTCTTATAGGCGTTATCATAAACCCATTCATTCTTAGCCATATAACCACCTAATTTTAGGTAGTAATTGCCCTGCCACTCATTTTGAGCATAACGACCGTCTGACTTAATATAAAACCAAGCCTTATAGTAGTTATCAAAAATCCACTCACTCTTTGCTTTGGAACCATCAGCCTTTACATAATAATCTCCCTCCCAGTGGGCAGAAGCAGTGGTCTTTACACCTGCACTCGTTTGAGTGTTATTAGAAGACTGATTTTGCTCTGAACTACTTGAAACTGTCCTTGCATCCTGCGAAGTTTTTGCTACTTCAGTTTCATTTGCAGCTACATGACTAACTGCCAAGCCTAGTAAAAAGATACTTGCTAATCCAATTTTTCCAATCTTTGTTTTCAATCTTTCCTCTCCTATAAAAAATGGAACAGACATCTGAATGCTGTTCCACCTAGCTTTTGCTACTGATTATTTTACAAAGTCAAGCAAAGCCAAGAAGCTTTCTGCTTCAAGTGACGCACCACCAACAAGGGCACCGTCAACGTCTGGGCAAGCCATGTATGAAGCAACGTTTTCAGGTTTAACAGAACCACCGTATTGAACACGAACTTTGTCCGCAACTTCTTGACCAAAGTCAGCAGCTACAACGTCACGAACAACTTTACACATTTTTTGTGCATCGTCTTGTGAAGCTGATTTACCAGTACCGATAGCCCAGATTGGCTCGTAAGCGATAACTGATGCAGCAACTTGTTCAGCAGTCAATCCAGCCAATGCAGCAGATACTTGAGCACCTACGAATTCAGCAGCTTTACCAGCTTCATAAGTTTCAAGTGATTCACCACAACAGATGATTGGAAGCATGCCGTTTGCAAAGATTGCTTTTGCTTTTTTGTTGATATCTTCGTCAGTTTCATGGAAGTAGTCACGGCGTTCTGAGTGACCAATAACAACGTAGTCAGTACCGATTTCTTTCAAAACTTGTGGGCTAGTTTCACCAGTGAAAGCACCTGCATTTTCAAAGTAGCAGTTTTGAGCAGCAACTTTAAGGTTTGAACCTTTAGCAGCAGCAAGAACAGCTGTCAAATCAAGAGCTGGAGCAGCGATACCTGCTTCAACAAGATCTGATGAAGGAAGTTTTGATGCAACTGCTTCAACGAATGCTTTAGCTTCTTCTGGATTTTTGTTCATTTTCCAGTTACCAGCGATAAATGGTTTACGTGACATTTCACATACCTCTTTTTTCAATTTATTTTCTATTTATTTTATCACAATTAGACACAGCTTGCAAATCTTACTCGGATTTCAATCCTGCTTACATGGATTAATCCTTCCAGAGATCCATGGCATTTCTGAAATCTGCAGATACCTGTGTCAACTGAGGATTGCTGGATTCTCTTTCTGCCCTCTTGGCCTCGATTTGAGGCACACTCTTGATTCCTTCATGGCGCCAATTTCTCAAAATCGCCTGAATGTACTTCCAGTTTGCTTTTCCATTTAAAACAGCTTCACGAAGAGCTTCCTTAATCAAGTCAGCACTGGTCCCATCTTCCTTTAGTGTCTTGGTCAAATCCTCAATCTCAAAAGGGGTCAACAAGCGTCCTAATTCCTGCTGGAAGGTTTCTACCAAATCCTTAAGCTGGTTTTGAGGTGTCAACTGGTCTGAACTCGAAGTAGGAGCTCCAAGCAAGTCATCCAAACGTTCCAAAGCCAAACTAGCATCAAAAAGCAATTCAATTTCGCCATTTAGTTCGATAGTACGATACTGGAGCAGTCCCCTTTCCGTCAGATTGGAAATGGACTGGTTGACATCCGAAATTTCCTTACCAATCCTTTCAGCAATCTGGCTTGGAGACATTTCTTCTAAGCCAGTCGTATTTTGCAAATAGAAAAATTGCCAGACCAGAAAATCGTCGCTGGAAGGAAAGAGTTCCTTAAAATGCAAGAGCAGGGCACTCGGCAAAACCAAGTTCCCTGATTTAAAAGCGTCTAAATATGTCATAATTCCTCTTATAAATACCCATATGCAGATGCATCATCTTCTATCTTTCTCCAGTCAAAAGGTGTCTCCTGATAGACTGCATAATTCACCCAGTTACTGAAAAAGAGGGCTGCTGATGAAGACCAACAAAGACAAGGTGTCTGGTTGACATCATCATCCTTAAAGTAATTTTCTGGAATATGTGGATCCAAACCTGCATCACGATCTCGGAAATACTCTTTTGCTAAGGTATCACGGTCATATTCCAAATGCCCAAAACTATAAATTTCACGTAAATCACGACTGGCCAAAATCGAAACCCCAACCTGAGGTCCTTCTGATAAAATCTCAAGATTGGTTTTGTTTAAGATCTCTTCCTTAGAAATCTCCGTGTGCCGTGAATGAGGGGATACATAGCTATCGTCAAAGCCTCTAAAGAGAAGGTGCCCTTCTTTTAAAGCATCCTGAGGATAAATACCTGATAACTTACTGTCCATCTGGTATTTTTCCACCCCATAACGCAGATAGAGTCCCGCCTGAGCCCCCCAACAGATATGGAGGGTCGAATAGACATGGGTCTTAGACCACTCAAGCACCTGGGTAAATTCCTCCCAATAGTCCACTTCCTCAAATGGTAAATGCTCAACTGGAGCACCCGTGATAATCATCCCATCAAAATACTCGTCCTTGACTTGAGGAAAAGTTTTATAGAAGGTCTCCATGTGTTCTGAACGAGTTGTCTTGGAACGATGGCTCTCCATATAGAGGAAATCAATATCCAGTTGTAGAGGTGTATTGGCCAAATGGCGTAACAACTGGGTTTCTGTGACCATTTTCTGTGGCATGAGATTTAAAATTAAAATCTTCAAAGGACGGATATCTTGGTGGGCCGCACGTTGATCATCCATGACAAAGATATTCTCTGTCCGTAAAATCTCAACAGCTGGTAGTTTTTTATCAATTCGAATCGGCATAACCCTCTCCTAACTGTACTCTTTCAGGAATAATTGCATATGTTTGAAGCCAAATCTCAAACACTTAGTCCTTTTATTATACTGCAAGAAGATATAGTTTTCAATTATAGTTTTTCTCTAACTAACTATAGTCTGTTTTTATATCCTAATGTAGAGAAAACAGCCCTAGGGACTGTTTTTCATTAATAATGCATAAGAACCTTGTAATCGTAGTCACCGATTTTTTCACGACCGTTCAATTCATCCAATTCAACAAGGAAGGCACAACCTGCTACAACACCACCAAGTTTTTCAATCATCTCGATAGTTGCCTTAACAGTTCCACCTGTTGCCAAGAGGTCATCTACGATAAGAACACGTTGACCTGGCTTAATAGCGTCAGCATGCATAGTCAAGGTATCAACACCGTACTCTTTTTCATAGTCAGCAGAAATAACTTCACGTGGCAATTTACCTGGTTTACGAACAGGTGCAAAACCAATTCCCAACTCAAAGGCAACTGGACAGCCCACGATAAATCCACGAGCCTCAGGACCTACAATCATGTCAATTTTCTTGTCAGTCGCATACTGAACGATTTCACGAACAGCGTAGCTATAAGCATTCCCATCAGCCATCAAAGGACTGATATCACGGAAGGTAATCCCTTCCTTTGGATAATTTTCAATTGTTGCAATATAATCTTTTAAATTCATCTTTTTCTTTCTTTCAAAGTTTTTACTCTCTATTATACCATATTTTCTCCAAAATAAGAAAGTATAACCATTATTTCCTAATTAAGAGCTCGATGTCGATGTCCACTCTGTGACCCCGGTGACAACAGCAAAAAGCTGATGAATCATTCGATTCATCAGCTTTAGGGATGATATGTTCATTTCAAACAAATCAGATCAATTAGAAGGCTTAGTCTTCTTTCTTCTTGCGAGCTACAAGACCAAATCCACTCAATACTCCGAGAAGTCCCAGTGCTGCAAGGCTAGCATTGTCTTCTGTACCAGTATTTGGCAATTCGCGCTTAGCTTCAGCTTCTTTCATTGCTGTTGCTTGTACTGGTTGTGCTGGAGTAGCCGATACTTGAGGTTTAGCTGGCTGTTCAGGCATTGCTGGAGTAGCTGGCTCAACTGGTTGTACTGGTTTTTGAGATTGAATCTTACGGTAAACATTGTGAACATTACCATTAGCATCTGTTTTTGTACGAACTAACTCATAACCTTCTAATGACTTACCTGGATGTGATCCATTTTCGTCTGGAATAATCAATTCACCATTTTCATCTACATAAGTTGTGATGACCTTGTATTCGAATGGAGTAGGAGTAGGTGTTGGAGCCGGTGGCGTTACTTTTTCGTAGACGTGTTCTGTATTTCCATTTGGAAGTTTCTTAGTTTCCACGAAACGGTAACCTGGGATAGCTTTCTTAGGTTGGTTACCTTCTTCATTTGGTGAAACTGGCTTACCACTTTCATCTACAAATGATGTTGTTGTCTTAACTACTTTACGGTAAACGTGAGTTACGTTACCTTCTTTATCAGTTGTAGTTGTTACAAACTCATATCCTGGAACGTCTTTCTTAGGTTGGTTACCTTCTTCATTTGGTGAAACTGGCTTACCACTTTCATCTACAAATGATGTTGTTGTCTTAACTACTTTACGGTAAACATGAGTTACATTACCATCTTTATCAGTTGTAGTTGTTACAAACTCATATCCTGGGATAGCTTTCTTAGGTTGGCTACCTTCTTCATTTGGTGAAACTGACTTACCACTTTCATCTACGAATGATGTTGTTGTCTTAACTACTTTACGGTAAACATGAGTTACATTACCTTCTTTATCAGTTGTAGTTGTTACAAACTCATATCCTGGAACGTCTTTCTTAGGTTGGTTACCTTCTTCATTTGGTGAAACTGGCTTACCACTTTCATCTACAAATGATGTTGTTGTCTTAACTACTTTACGGTAAACGTGAGTTACATTACCTTCTTTATCAGTTGTAGTTGTTACAAACTCATATCCTGGGATAGCTTTCTTAGGTTGGCTACCTTCTTCATTTGGTGAAACTGACTTACCACTTTCATCTACGAATGATGTTGT